>NCED01000069.1 GCA_002280485.1 Caulobacterales bacterium 32-69-10 | reverse complement strand
CCCGCCGCCTCCATCACCGCGCGGGAGACGATGTTCTCAGAGGCGATCAGCTCCAGATGGCTCTGCTGACGCGACAGCTCCTTGGCGACGATCCGGGCCACATCCGGATCGCCGCCCAGACCGGCGCCGAAGAAGCCGTCGGCGATAACGCCGGGCGTCGGTGCGGTCAGGGTTGCAGACTGGGAGGCGGACACGGCGAGACCCTCGGTGTGGGGTGGATGAGGGGGGCTGTTTACGCGCGGCGGGGGCTCCAGATCAACCGGCCCGAAGATACGGGTACGTTCGACCGGAACCCACCGTCACCGCAGCACGTTTGATGTCTTTAAGTGAGCGGTTCTCGAAATCTTGTTTTCCAAGCTCTTGGATTCGCGCCAGACTGCTCATAACGACTCTATAAACAAGAGAAGCGAGGGGAAGACGCAATGAGCACAGATGACGACGTCGGCGCTCTGGGGGCCCAAGACGTCCTGAGGCTCAGCACGGAGGTTGTCGCCTCATATGTAATGAACAATTCAGTATCGGCTGCCGCGCTGCCCGACCTGATCCGTTCCATCCATACGTCGCTGAACGCGCTTAGCCATCCCGAGGTGGTCACTGCCCCTGCCGAAAAGCAGAAGCCGGCGGTGCCGATCAGTCGATCCATCAACGATGACTACATCGTCTGCCTGGAAGACGGCAAACGACTCAAGATGCTCAAGCGCTACCTGCGTTCGAAATTCAACCTGAGCCCGGACGAATATCGCCGCAAGTGGGGGTTGCCGCCCGATTACCCGATGGTCGCCCCGGCCTACGCCACCCGCCGCTCGGAGTTCGCTAAGCAGATCGGGCTGGGACGCGGCGTGCGCCGCGCCGCGACGGGCGCGGCCAAGCCGAAGGCGGCGCGGAAGTAGGAAGCATGCGGACTTATCCCTCCCCTCGATGGGGAGGGCGACTCGCGGGCGTCAGGCCCGCGAGCGGGGTGGGGCGGAAACGCGACGTTCGCGAACACTTCCCCCCACCCGACCCGCTAGGCGGGCCACCCTCCCCACAAGGGGGAGGGATAAACGATCAGCGAATTTTTAAGCCGCCGCCCGGTGGCGCTTGACGTTGCACGCGGTCCACAGAGTGTCCATGGCGCCGACCAGGTCGTCCATCATGGCGTCGGTGTGGAAGGGGGTCGGAGTGAACCGCAGGCGCTCGGTGCCGCGCGGCACGGTCGGGTAGTTGATCGGCTGCACATAGATCGAGAAGTCCTGCAGCAGCATATCCGACACCATCTTGGTGTGGACGGGGTCGCCCACCAGCACCGGCACGATGTGGCTGACCGAAGGCATCACCTGGATGCCCTCCTTGCGCAGGCGGACCTTGAGCGTCTCGGCCCGCTCCTGGTGCAGCACGCGGACGTCGTTGTTTTCCTTCAGCCAGCGCACCGAGGCGCTAGCGCCGGCGGTCAAGGCCGGGGGCAGCGAGGTGGTGAAGATGAAGCCGGCGGCATACAGGCGGATGGCGTCGATCAGGTCCGCGTCGGCGGCGATATAGCCGCCCATGACGCCGAAGGCCTTGCCCAGGGTGCCTTCGCAGATGTCGATCTGGTCCATCACCCCGTCGCGCTCGGCGACGCCGCCGCCGCGGGGGCCGTACATGCCGACGGCATGGACTTCGTCGATGTAGGTGAGCGCGCCGTACTTCTTCGCGAGCGCGACGGTGCCGCGGATGTCGGCGATGTCGCCGTCCATCGAATAGACGCTCTCGAAAGCCACCAGCTTGGGCGCGCCCGCAGGCGCGGCGGCCAGCAGCTCTTCAAGGTGGGCCAGGTCGTTGTGGCGGTAGATCCGCTTCTCGCCGCCGCCATGGCGGATGCCGGCGATCATCGAGTTGTGGTTGAAGGCGTCGGAGAAAACGATCAGGCCGGGCAGGATCTTGTAGAGGGTCGACAGGGTCGCGTCGTTGGAGACGTAGCCCGACGTGAACAGCAGGGCCGCTTCCTTGCCGTGCAGGTCGGCCAGCTCGGCCTCCAGCTCGACGTGGAAGTGGTTGGTGCCAGAGATGTTGCGGGTGCCGCCCGAGCCGGAGCCGCCGGCGTCGATCGCCGCGTGCATGGCGTCCAGCACCACCGGGTTCTGACCCTGGCCGAGGTAGTCGTTCGAGCACCAGACCACGACTTCCTTTTCCTCGCCCGCGGGCGAGGTCCAGACGGCGCGCGGAAAATCGCCGCGGCGGCGCTTCAGGTCCGCGAACACACGATACCGTCCTTCGGATCGCACCTGCTCGATGGCGGCGCGGAAAGCGGACTTATAAGCGGCGGCTTCCATCTATCCGGCTCAGCCTTGTGACCAACTCTCGATGCGGCGCGGGTTTTGGCATTGATCCGTCCACGCGTCCACTTACGGATATTACGTAGTGTAGGCCGTCTCCCCCCGAAAGCGCGTGCGCCTACACGACGCAGGCGAGCCTGCGCGCGACGCGGGGCCGCACCCTCGGAGCCGCGCCCTCCGCCGAGCGGAGGACGCGGGTTGGAGGCCTTAGCCGGGCTTCTTCATGCGCAGGCCGAAGCGGTCGCTGTTGAAGCTGCCCGATTCGGCGTTGGCGCCCGACTTGTTGTCGGCCGGGTTGCGGAGCAGGTTGGTCTCGCCGTCGAGGCGGAAACCGGCGGCCTGCAGCTCGGCCTTTGCGACGTCCTCGTCCATGCGGTGCACCGAGGAGGTGGCCGCCAGCCCGGCGCCCTTCGCGGCCGAGTGGTCCTCGACGAAGAAGACCCCGCCGGGCTTGAGGCTGTCGAACACCGCCTTGTTCAGGGCGGCGATGTCGCCGCCGTTGTTGTGGAAGTCGTGGTAGTTCTCGGTGGTCCAGAACAGGTCGGCCGGGGTCGGGGTCTTGAGCGCCGCCAGGGTGGGAACGACCACGACCTCGACGTTGCCCAGCACCTTGGCCAGGGCCTCGAGGTTGGCGGTGCGCCCAGCCGCGACCTGGGGCTGGGTGACGAAGGCGTAGACTTTGCCGCTCGGCCCCACGGCCTTGGACAGCAGGCGGGTGTAGTAGCCGCCGCCGGAGCCCAGTTCGCCGATCGTCATGCCGGACTTCACGCCGGCGAAGGCCATGATCTCGTTCGGCTTGCGGTTGGCGTCGCGCGCCATGTCGCCGGCGGGACGCTCGGCGGTGATCGGGCCGGCCGCGGGGGGCATGGCGGCGAAGGCGGGGGCGGCGAGCAGGGTGGCGCCCAGCAGGGCGGCGCAGAAGGCGGTCTTCACGGGTGGGACTCCTCGGGTTTGAAAAGGCTTAGCGGGGCTTGCGGAAGCGCATGACGAACTTGTCGGTCTTGCCGCGCACCGACGGGTCGAACACCGCCGCCGTCTTCGGGTCGTCCGGATGGGCGAGAATGTCGGTCTGCAGTTCGAGCCGGAAGCCGGCCGCCTCGACCTCCTGCTTGACCAGGGCCGGATCGATGCGGTGCAGGGTGTCGGTGACCGTAGCGCCGGCGCCGGCGGCCGCGGCGTGGTCCTCGATGTAGTAGACGCCGCCGGGCTTCAGGGCGTTGAACACCGCCTTGTTGAGCGCGGCCATGTTCAGGCCGCCGAACATCGGGTTGCGGAAGTCGTGGTAGTTCTCCGAGGTCCACACCACGTCCAGCTTCTCGGGCGGATTGAAGCTGGCGAGGGAGCCGCCCACCACCGTCACATTGGGATAGGCCTTGACGAGGTCGGCCATGGCCTGGACGGCGGCCGGGCGCGGCGCCGGGGTGTCGGGGACCACCGCATAGACCTTGCCCTGCGGCCCCACGACCTTGGAGAAGATGCGGGTGAAATAGCCGCCGCCCGGGAACAGGTCGGCCACCTTGTCGCCGGCCTTCATGCCCGAATAGCCGACCACGTCCGCCGGCTTGCGGTCGGCGTCGCGGGCCTTGTCGGCGGCGGGACGACCGGCGTCGGCGACGGCGGCGGTGATGGCGGGGGTGACCTGAGCCGTGGCGGTGGACGCGAGGGCGGTGGAGCCCAGCAGCACGGCGGCGGCGAGAGCGATGGACGCGCGGTTCAACTTAGCCTCCCTGGCTTATTCCTGTTGGGGATAAGCCTGACCCGTTAAGCCAACGGCGTCCACTGTTCTGCGGGGGGAAGCGGCGCGAATAGGCCGTCGATCGTGGTTTTATCAACCTGTGCGAGCGTCGCCGGTCGCCAGCGCGGGGCCTTGTCCTTATCGATCAGGACGGCGCGGACGCCTTCGCGGAAGTCGTGCCCGGCCGCGATGCGGATGGCCAGGGCGTATTCCTGGGCCATCTCCTCCTCCAGGCTCTCGACCTTCGCGCCCTGCTCCAGAAGCCGGAAGGCGACCTTGAGCGTGGTCGGCGAGGCGGCGTTCAGGGTCTCCAGCTGCGCCAAGGCCCAGGGCGATCCGTCCCGCTCCAGCGCCCGCACGATCGCCTCGACGCTCGGCTGGCCGAACAGCCGGTCGATGTCGTCGCGGACCAGGGAGACCGGCGGCTCGCCGGCGTCGCCCTCCAGCTCGGTCAGGGTCTCCTCGATCATGCGGGGGTCGGCGGCGAAGGCGGTCTTGAGCGAGGCCAGCCGGGCGCTCGGCACATAGTCGGTGGCGAGGCCCAGCAGCAGGGCGTCGGCCGGACCGATGCGGGCGCCGGTGAGCGCGAACCACAGGCCGGCGGCGCCGGGCAGGCGCGGCAGGCGCCAGCCCATGCCGACGTCGGGGAACAGGCCGATGGCGCTCTCCGGCATGGCCAGGACCGAACGCTCGGTCGCCACCCGGTAGCGGCAGGGCCACGACAGCCCCAGCCCGCCGCCCATGGCGATGCCGTCCATCACCGCCAGGATGGGCTTGGGATAGGCGTGCAGCAGGGCGTTGAGCCGGTATTCGGCGAGGAAGAAGGCCTTGGCGGCCTCTGCGTCCGCCGCCGCGGCCCGGATGTCGCCGCCCGCGCAGAAGCCCCGGTCCCCCTCATGGTCGATCATCACCGCCTCGACCTCGGGATCGTCCCGCCACGCCAGCAGGGCGTCGGTAATGATCCGGCACATGTCGAGGTCGAGGGCGTGCAGGGCCCGCGGCCGGTTGAGGCTCAGCCGGCCGGTGCGGCCTTCCCTGCGGACGATGACCTGGGTCGCGCTGTCGCTCATGGAGGCTCCTGGAGGACGGCGGCACAGGCTGGGCAGGGCGGACGCCCGCGTCAAGGGCGGCGTTGGTCTGGGGCCCGCAGACGCAATGCATAGCCCTCCACCTTGCCACCGCCCGCCGGATCGGCGAAAGCGACCCCATGACCAGAGCGCCCCTGGCTTCCTATCCCCATCTGCGGCCGCGCCGCCTGCGACAGGCGGACTGGATCCGGCGGTTGGTGCGCGAGAGCGTGCTGACCCCCGCCGACCTGATCTGGTCGATGGTGGTGCACGACGGGACCGAGCCCGAAATCACCATTTCGTCCATGCCGGGCAGCCCGCGCTTCTCCCTGGCCCGCGCCGTGGAGGCGGCCAAGGAAGCCCGCGCCCTGGGCATCCCGGCCATCGCGGTCTTCCCCTATATCGACGGGGAGAAGAAGGACGCGGCGGGAACCCAGGCCTTCGACGCGAACGGCCTGATCGCGCGCACCGTGCGGGCCATGAAGGACGCCGCCCCCGAGGTCGGGATCATGTGCGACGTGGCGCTCGACCCCTATACCGACCACGGCCATGACGGGGTGCTCGAGGGCGACCGCATCGTCAACGACGCCACCATCGAGCGGCTGGTCGAACAGGGGCTGATGCAGGTCCGGGCCGGCTGCGACATCCTCGCCCCGTCGGACATGATGGACGGGCGGGTCGGCGCCATCAGGAAGGCGCTGGAGGCCGAGGGCCACCAGGACACCCTGATCATGGCCTATGCCGCCAAGTACGCCTCGGCCTTCTACGGCCCCTACCGCGACGCCATCGGGTCCTCGAAGGCCCTGCGCGGCGACAAGAAGACCTATCAGATGGACCCGGGCAATTCGGACGAGGCCCTGCGCGAGGTGGCGATGGACATCGCCGAGGGCGCCGACATGGTCATGGTCAAGCCGGGCATGCCCTATCTCGACATCGTCCAGCGGGTGGTCGAGGCCTTCAACATGCCGACCTTCGCCTACCAGGTGTCCGGCGAGTACGCGATGCTGATGGCCGCCGCTCAGAACGGCTGGCTGGAGGAGGAGCGCGCCATCCTGGAGAGCCTCACGGCCTTCAAGCGGGCGGGCTGCGCCGGCGTCATCACCTATTTCGCCCCCCGGGCGGCGCGGCTGCTCGGCGCCTGAGGGCGCCGGTGGCTCGTTCACCGCTTCGGCAGGTCGTCGAGGCCCTGCGGGCGCAGGCGCGCAGCAGCGCCTTCGAGTTCGATGGGCGGACCCTGGCCAACCTGCGCCGGCTGTTCGCCCGCCCCCTCCCCTGGCCGCCGCACGACTTCGCCGCCCTGACCGTGGCCCGGGCCCTGGGCGACGCCATGGCGATGGACCCCGCGCGGGGGCGGCGCATCCTCAAGGCGGCCGCTGCGCAGGGCGCCCTGCCCTATGTGGTCATCGGAGACAGCCATTCGCGGCACCTTATCCGGCGTTCGGCCCGCGACGGCCGCTGGCTGCTCCCGGTGCATTTCCTCTGCACGGGCTCCTCGGCCCGAGGGCTGGCCAACCCCGCCTCCCTGTCCGGGTGGAATCACAGGGTCGCGGCCCTGCTGAGCGAGCTTGCCGAAGCGGACTCCCCGATCCCGGTGCTGTTCGAGTTCGGCCAGGTCGATGTCGAGTTCGTCTTCACCTTCAAGCGGCTCAGCGAAGAGCGCCGCACCTTCGAGCCGGACGCCTTTTCCGATTTCGTCCGCGGTACGGTCGACAGTTACCTGGGCTTTCTGGCCGGGGCCCTGCCCGAACGGCTGAAGCCGTTCGCGACGGTGGTGTCGATCTTCCCCTCGTCGCTCTCGGACGCGGCGTGGCGCCAGGGCTACATCAACGCCCACATCGCCGACCTGCACGGCGAGGCGAACGCGGTGGCCCTGTCGCAGAGGCTGCGCGCCATCGACATTCCGCACGAGGCGGCGCGCACGGCGCAGCACCGGCTCTTCAACGCGGCGCTCGCCGCCGGCGCGGCGGCGCGGGGCCTCAGGTTCCTCGACATTTTCAGCCCGCTGATCGGCGACCTGGGGACCGTCCACCGGCCCTATCGCGGCCTGGCCG
>NCED01000007.1 GCA_002280485.1 Caulobacterales bacterium 32-69-10 | reverse complement strand
GAGAAGCGCGGCTTCGTCCGGCTCAACCTCATCGCCCTGTGCTTCACGGTCGGGGCGGTCGTGTTCCTGCTCTGCGTGCTCGGTGTCGTGGTCGCCCTGCCCGTCGCCCTCAACCTGCTCGGCTATGCGGGCGCCGATCCGATGTGGATGCTGCGCTGGCCGCTGCTGCTCGGGGTCGTGGTCATCGTCCTGGCCGGGCTCTACCGCTTCGGCCCCAGCCGCCGACAGGCCCGCTGGCGCTGGGTCAGCGCGGGCAGCGTCGCCGCGGCCCTGCTCTGGCTCGCCGCCTCCATGGCCTTCTCCTGGTACGTCGGCAGCTTCGGCAACTACGACAAGACCTACGGCTCCCTCGGGGCCGTGGTCGGCTTCATGACCTGGATGTGGATCTCGGTGATGGTGGTGTTGCTGGGCGCCGAGATGAACGCCGAGATCGAGCACCAGACGGCGGTGGACTCGACCGTGGGCCATCCCAAGCCCATGGGCGCCCGCCACGCCAAGATGGCCGACACCCTGGGGAAGACCTCCGAGAAACTGAAGGCCGAACCGCCCCGGCCACACACCTCGCCCATGTCCGGCGACAAGCTGGGCCCGAAGAAGTGATTTAAGAGTACCCCGCCTCCAGGTCCGCCAGCCTTGCGGCCTGGTCGTCGGCGATGAGGGCGTTGATCAGGTCGTCCAGGGCCTCGCCCTCGATGATCTTGGGCAGGTTGTAGAGGGTCAGGTTGATGCGGTGGTCGCTGACCCGCCCCTGCGGGAAGTTGTAGGTCCGGATGCGTTCGGACCGGTCGCCCGAGCCGACCTGCTCCTTGCGGGCGGCGGAGCGCTCGGCGTCGAGGGCGCCGCGCTGGGCGTCGTACAGCTTGGCCTTCAGCACCTTCATGGCCTTGGCCCGGTTCTGGTGCTGCGACTTCTCCGACGAGGTGACCACGATGCCGGTGGGCAGGTGGGTGATGCGCACGGCGGAATCGGTCTTGTTGACGTGCTGGCCGCCGGCGCCGGACGAGCGGTAGGTGTCGATGCGGATGTCCGCGTCGTTGACGACGATCTCCACGTCCTCGGGCTCGGGCAGCACCGCCACGGTGGCGGCGGAGGTGTGGATGCGCCCCTGCGCCTCCGTGGCCGGCACGCGCTGGACCCGGTGCACGCCGCTCTCGAACTTCAGCCGCCCGAACACCCCGTCGCCGGTGATCGAGGCGATGATCTCCTTGTAGCCGCCGGCCTCGCCCTCGGAGGCGTCCTCGACCTCCATCTTCCAGCCGTGCAGGGCGGCGTAGCGCTGGTACATGCGGAACAGGTCGCCGGCGAACAGGGCCGCCTCGTCGCCCCCGGTGCCGGCCCGCACTTCCAGGATCGCGGAGGCGTTTTCGTCCTTGTCCTTTGGGGCCAGCAGCAGGGCGACCTCGCGCTCCAGGGCGGGCAGACGGTCTCCCAGGGCCTGCAGCTCGTCGCGGGCCATCGAGGCCATGTCCGGGTCGCCGGACGCGGCCATCTCCTCCAGCTCGGGCATCTCGTCCCGCACCCTGGCGAGGTTCAGCACGGCCTCGGCGACGGGGCGGATTTCCGCGTGCTCCTTGGACAGGCGCACGATCTCCTGGCCGTCCGTGGCGGCGCCCATGCGGGCTTCCACCTCACGGTAGCGGTCGAGGACCTGGTCGAGACGGGCTTGGGGCAGGCGCATGGGGCTTGCTAAGGCCGGGCGGCCTTGGGTTCAAGCCGTGCGTCCTTCGAGGCTCGCTGCGCTCGCACCTCAGGATGAGGACCGGAGTGCTGCCGATCTCCCACCTTCCTCATCCTGAGGCGCCGCGAAGCGGCCTCGAAGGATCTAGGCCGGCGCAGTGGCGCGCAGGCTGGGGCGCGAGGCCAGGGCCCCGTGGCGGGCGACCAGATTGGGCCGCCCCTCGCGCCAGTTCAGATAAGGCGCGCGGAAGTCGATGTATTCGAGGGCGCAGACCAGGGCGATCTCGCCGAGGTTGAGGTCGCCACCGGGACCTTCAGCCTCAAGATCGTCAAAGGCGCGGCGGATGGTGCGGGCCCAGCGGACGGGGTGGGTCGACGAGCGCTCGCCCTCGGGGCGCATCTCTTCCTGCCGCAGCTTTACGCCGGTCTCCATGATGGCGTCGCAGACCGCCTCCAGCCGGCGCACCGCCCACTGGGCCTCGCCGTCGGGGATCAGCCTCTGCCCATCGCCGTGGGCGTCCAGCCAGGCGCAGATGATGGGGCTGTCGTGGAGGGCCGAGCCGTCGTCCAGGATCAGCGTCGGCACCTGGCTGATCGGATTGGCCCGGGTCAGGCTTTCCGGATCTTCCCACGGATTGGCCGCGACCATCTCGACCCGATCCTCCATTCCCTTCTCGGCCAGAACGACCCGGACCTTGCGGGCGAAAGGGGAGAGGGGCGAGTAGATCAGCTGCAAGGGGTCACTCCGCGGCGACGGTCTGGGGGGCGGCCGCCTCAGCCGCGGCCTTCTCGGCCTCGATCTGGGCGGCGCGGGCTTCGACGAGGCCGACGATGTGGTCGACCATGCCGTCGTTGTCGAGCTTGTGGTCCTGGCGGCCGGCCACATAGACCATGCCCGAGCCCTTGCCGCCGCCGGTGAAGCCGAGGTCGGTCATCAGGGCCTCGCCCGGCCCATTGACCACGCAGCCGATGATCGACAGCGACAGGGGCGTCGAGATGTGGGCGAGCCGCGATTCCAGTTCCTCCACCGTCTTGATGACGTTGAAGCCCTGACGGGCGCAGGACGGGCAGGCGATGATGTTGACGCCCCGGTGGCGCAGGCCCAGCGACTTCAGCAGGTCGAACCCGACCTTGATCTCCTCGACCGGGTCGGCGGCCAGGGAGACGCGGATGGTGTCGCCGATCCCCGCCCACAGCAGGCTGCCCATGCCGATCGCCGACTTCACCGTGCCCGAGCGCAGGGCCCCGGCCTCGGTGACGCCCAGGTGCAGCGGGCAGTCGATGGCCTCGGCGAGCTGCTGGTAGGCCGCCACGGTCATGAAGACGTCGGAGGCCTTCACGCTGATCTTGAACTCGTGGAAGTCGAGGTCCTGCAGGATGCGGGCGTGGAACAGGGCGCTTTCCACCATGGCGTCGGGGCAGGGCTCGCCGTAGCGCTCCAGCAGTTCGCGCTCCAGCGAGCCGGCGTTCACGCCGATGCGGATCGAGCAGCCGTGGTCGCGGGCGGCCTGGACCACGTCGCGAACCCGCGACGCATTGCCGATGTTGCCGGGATTGATGCGCAGGCAGGCCGCGCCCGCCTGGGCCGCCTCAATGCCGCGTTTGTAGTGGAAGTGGATATCGGCCACGAGCGGGACCTTGGCGGCCTTGGCGATCGTGCTGAAGGCGGCGGTCGACTCCTCGTCCGGGCAGGAGACGCGGACGATGTCCGCGCCGGCCTCTTCGAGCTGGCGGATCTGGTCGATCGTCGCCGCGGCGTCGGCCGTCAGGGTGTTGGTCATCGACTGGACGGTGATCGGCGCGTCGCCCCCCACCTCCACCGATCCGACCCGGATCTTGCGCGAGGGGCGGCGGTCGATCATCCGCCAGGGTCGGACCCGCCGATGGTCCCCAAGATGGTCAGAGCCGCTCATGGCGCGGAACATAGGCAGGAATGGCCGGCGGCGCTATCGCTGCGCCGCCTCCAAATTGCGGATTATTGGATCGGAGCCGCGGGCGCGGGAGCCGGGGCCGCGGCGACAGGCGCCGGGGCGGCGACCGCGGCAGCGGGGGCCGCCGAAGCCTGCGGGGGCGCAGCAGGAGCGGTTGCAGCGGTCCGGGGCGCGGCAGCGCGGGGGGCCGCCGTGCGAGCCGCCGGCGCGGCGACGGGAGTGGCCCGGACGATCTCGGCCGCGACCTTGTCCAGCGGGGTCTGCGGCAGGGTCAGCGAGCCCTGCAGTTGACTGTTGATGTAGACGCTGAAGGCGGCCGGATCGGTGACGTCGGCCTGCAGCTTGCGGCCGACCGGCGCGCGGTAGGCCTCGCCCGCGGCGAGCTGGCGGGCGAAATAGACCTCGCCGGCAGGGCCGCGCACGATCAGCGAGGCGCCCTTGCGGGCCTGCAGCACCACCGCCGGCCCGTCGGCGACGGAGCCGTAGATGGCGGCGCGGGTTGAGAACAGCTGGGGAGCCGGACCGAGGGTGGTCTCCGGCTTCGGCGGGGCGGCGGCGGCGGCGGGCGCCGCCGGATCGACAACCGGCTGAGGCGCGAGGCCGGGGGTGACGTAGGGCTCGGGGGTGGTCTGCTCGGCCGGCGGCGGCGTCGGCGCGCCGAGCGAGATCGGCCCCTGCGGCGCCTGGGCGTCGGCGAAGGGCGAGGGCGTCGGCGGCGGGGCCGGCTCGGGCTCCACGGTCACGGCGCGCTGAACGATGTTCCAGCCGACCACGGCGACGACGACCACCCCGACGAGGGCCAGGATCAGCGGACGCCGCTCGGGCTTGTCGTGCTTGACGCCGATCGGCGCCCGCAGGGGGCCGGCCGCGTCGGGCAGCTCCAGCTTGAACCGTTCGGCCGCGGCCTCGCCGTCGACCTCGAGGGCGCCGGCGTAGGCGCGCACATAGCCGATGGCGAAAGGCCGCGACGGCAGGAGGCCATAGTCGGCGTCCTCGATGGCGGCGATGTAGGCCTTGCGGATGCGGGTGACGGCGGCGAGTTCGGCGATGGAGCGGCCATGCCGCTCGCGCACGGCGCGCAGATAGGCCCCGACCGACTGGAAGTCGCCTGGCGCCAAGTCGGCGCGGTCGTTGAGCGGATCGACCAGACGCAGAGTGTGCGTCACCGATCCAGTGTCTAAAGGCGGCATGCTTGGGTCGCCCCTACGTTTTCCACGACCACGGCCCCCGCCATGGCTCGTCGAACCCACTCTCTTAAGTATTCGTTGAAATGTGGATAACAGGGAAGCCCCGCCAAAACAACGCGCTAAAGTGCGACATTTAGTTTGCGTGCGAGGGTCTCGATCTCGTTCCGCACGGACCCGCCACCGCTTTTCAACAGGGGCGCCATGCCCCGGATCGCCGCTTCCCTGTCGGTCGAAAGCACCATCCGCTTCACGGGGCCAATGCCCGCCGGCGGCATGGAAAGCCGATCAAAACCCAATGCAATCAAGGCGAAAGCCTCGAGCGACCGCCCGGCGATCTCTCCGCACACGGACACCGGCGTGCCGGTGTCGCGGCAGGCGTCGCCGATGGTCTTGAGCACGCGCAGCGCCGGCGGCGACAGGCAGTCGTACCGATCGGAGACCCTGGCGTTGCCCCGGTCGGCGGCGAACAGATACTGCATTAGATCGTTCGTCCCGACAGAGACGAAGTCGGTCATCGGCAAAAGAGCGTCCAGGTGCCAGATCAGGGCGGGGGCCTCGATCATGGCGCCGACACGTAAGGAAGAGGGGCTGGCGCGGCCCCGGCGGTGGGCCCAGGCCAGCTCCTGGTCGACCAGGGCGCGGGCGGTGCGGAACTCCTCCACCGTAGCCACAAGGGGGAACATCACGTGCAGCTCCCGGCCACGGGCGGCCGAGATCAGGGCGCGCAACTGCAGCCTGAGCAGGGCGGGCCGGTCCAGGCCCATGCGAACCGCGCGCCAGCCGAGGGCGGGATTGTCCTCCCGCTCGGCCTGCATGTAGGGCAGCACCTTGTCGCCGCCGAGGTCGAGGGTGCGGAAGATCACCGGCCGGCCGCCGGCGGCGTCGAGCACGCGGGTGTAGAGGGCCGTCTGGGCGTCCAGGCGCGGCATCTCCTCGGCGACCATGAACTGGAACTCGGTGCGGAACAGGCCGATGCCCTCCGCCCCCGTCTCTTCCAGGTTGTCCAGGTCGACGGCGAGGCCCGCGTTCATCAGCAGGGAGATCTTGTCGCCGTCCTGGGTGATCGCCGGGGTGTCGCGCAGGCGGGCGAACTCGGCCCGGCGCCCGGCGCGCACGGCGGCCCGGGCCTGGAACGACTCCACCACGTCGGCGCGGGGGCGCAGATAGGCCTCGCCGGTCTCGCCGTCGACCACCACCGGATCGCCCTCGGAGACCCGATCGCGCAGGCCCTGCAGGCGCCCGACGCAGGGGATGCCCAGCGCCCGGGCCACGATGGCCGCGTGGCTGGCGGCCGAGCCCTCCTCCAGCAGCAGGCCCTTCAGCTTGGTGCGGTCGTATTCGAGCAGCTCGGCCGGGCCGAGGTTGCGGGCGATCAGGATGGCGTCGTCGGGCAGCTTGCGGGAGCCGGGGGTCTCGCCGGCCAGGACGCGCAGCAGGCGGTCGGCCAGGTCCTCGAAGTCATGCAGACGCTCGCGCAGATAGGCGTCGCGGGCCTGGCCCAGGCGGGCGCGGTGTTCGGAGCGCACCCGCTCCACCGCCGCCTCGGCGGTCAGGCCGGAGCGCACCGCCTCCTCCAGCCCCCGGGTCCAGCCCCGGTCGTGGGCGAACATGCGGTAGGTCTCGAGCACCTCGTAGGAGACGCCGACCACATGGTGGCCCTCCAGCATCTCGTCGATCTGGGCACGGAGCTTTTCAAGGTTATCGCGCAGCCGCACCTCTTCCAGGGCGGCGTCGTCGGCCAGCAGCTTCTCGGGGGCGACGGGCGTGTCGTGCAGCACCGCCTTGCCGAGCGCCAGGCCTTCGGCGAAGCGCACGCCCTTGAGCCGTTCGGGCCTGTGCGGCGCGAGTTCGACGTCCTTCAGCTCGGCCAGGCCGACCAGCTCGCCCGAAGCGACGATCTCGGCGATGACCATGGCCACGGTCTGGAGGTCCTCGACCTCCTCCTCGCCATAGATGCGGGCGGTGCGGTTCTGCACCACCAGGGCGCCGATGGGCCGGCCGCCGCGCAGCAGGGGCACGCCGAGGAAGGCGTGGAAGGGGTCTTCCCCCGTTTCGGGCCGGTAGGAGAAGGACGGATGCAGGGGCGCGTCCGAAAGGTTCAGCGGCCGGCCGAGCCGCAGGATCTCGCCGACCAGGCCCTCGCCGGTGCGCAGGCGGGTGACGTGGACGGCGGAGGGGTCCAGGCCCTCGGTGGCGAACAGCTCCATCTCGCCGGAGGCCCGGCGCAGATAGATCGAGCACACCTCGGCGACCATCGAATTGGCGATGATCCGGACAACCTTGTCGAGGCGGCCCTGGGCGGGCCCGCCGGCCGACATGACTTCCCGGATCTGGCGCAGCAGGCTGCGCGGACCGCGCACCGCCAGCACCCGTTCCACCATTCGTCTTCTCCCGTTCCCGGGGGTTGTAGCGCCTCGGGCCGCAAACCGCGAGCCGCCCCGTGACGGGACGCCCTCAGGTTCACTGTACGTGCGCCGGGCGATCTGCACGAAGCCCGCCCGCAAGAAAAAGGGCGGAGCCGCGAGGCCCCGCCCGATCTCGATCCGATACGCCTGCCGCTACGGCGTGGCCGGGGCGTCTTCGGTGGTCTTGAGGCCGAGGAACTGGGGCCGGCCGTTGCGGTTGATCAGCAGCAGCACCGGCTTCTTGGCCGCCTTGGCGGCCTCGACCGCCGCCGAGACGTCGGCCGGCGAAGTCGCCGCCTTGTCGCCGACCCGCTCGATCACGTCGCCGCGACGCAGGCCCGCCCGACCGGCGATCGAGTTGGTCTGGACAGTGTCCACAGCCACCCCGTTTACGCCCGCCCGGACGCCCAACCGGCGCCGGGCCGCCTCGTCGAGGGGCACCAGGCCCATGCCCAGCACATTGGTGCGGTCGATCTGCGGACGGCTCGGTTCCCCTTGATTCGGGCCGCCCTCGCCGGAGGTATTCAGGGCCGATTCGTTGGGGCGAACGCCGGAGACGACCTGAAGCTGGACCCTACGGCCGCTCCGCAGAACCTCGAGCCGGATGGTGTCCCCGGCCTTGGCGACCGCCACCTCGCGGGTGAGGCTGGACGCCGAGGTGATGTCCTTGCCGTTGACCTTCATGATCACGTCGCCGGCCATCACGCCGCCCTTCTCGGCCGGGCCGCCGTCGACGATGTCGTTGACCATCGCGCCCTGCTTGGCGGGGATGCCCAGGCTCTCGGCGATCTCGGTCGAGACGTCCTGGATGGTGACGCCGAGGTAGCCGCGGGTCACCTTCCCGCTGGAGATCAGCTGCTTGGTGATGGAGTCCGCGATCTCGGCCGGAACCGCGAAGCCGATGCCCACCGAGCCGCCCGACGGCGAAAAGATCGCCGTATTGACGCCGACCACACGGCCATAGACGTCGAAGGTCGGCCCGCCCGAGTTGCCCCGGTTGATCGGCGCGTCGATCTGCAGGTAGTCGACGAACGAGTCGCCGATGTCGCGGCCATAGGCCGAGATGATCCCCGCGGTGGCCGTGCCGCCCAGGTTGAACGGGTTGCCGACCGCGATGACCCAGTCGCCGACCCGCGGCTTGGCGTCGTTCTCGAAGTTCACGAATGGGAAGTTGCGCCCGCCATCGACCTTGATGACGGCCAGGTCGGTGTTCTCGTCGCGGCCGATCAGGCGAGCGGTGAGCTCACGCTTGTCGTTGAGGCGGACCTTGATGGTGGTGGCGTTCTCGACGACGTGGTTGTTGGTGACGATATAGCCGTCGGCCGAGATGAAGAAGCCGGAGCCGGTGGCCTGGGCGTCGGGCAGGTTGGGCTGGCCGTTGCCGCGGGGCTGGGTCGGGCTGCCGTCCTCGTCGTCGTCCTGGCCCGGTTGGCCCGGCAGGACGAAGGGGAAGCCCGGGGGCAGGCCGGGAATCTGCAGACCCTGCGCCGCGGCGGGGCCGGTCCGCCGCGAGGTCACGTCGATCGAGACCACCGCGGGCGCCACGCGCTGGAGGCGCCGGCGACGAACCCTCTTCTTTTCAACTTCATCAGGTTGTTCCTCGTTACGGCCCTGGTTGTTAGGCGCTTTGCGGTCACCTTGGGCCGGGCGGCCTCTGATTTCCAGATTTAAACATCGACCGAGACCTAGGTATGGCGAAGCGGTTCGCCAGGGGCTGGGTCATCCCAAATCATCACTAAGGCGCATTCGTTGGGCCGGCATGCGGCGGAACCGTGGCCACCGGGTCGGAATGTGTGACGACAGAGAGACGTTCCGCTTCGTCTTCGGTCAGGGGCGCCTCCAACGCCGGGCTCCTGCGGCGGAAGGCGAGGAGCAGCGCCCCGCCCACCCCCACGATGGCGAAGGGGGTCAGCCAAAGAGCCGCGTTGCCGGCGGAGAAGCGTGGCTTGAACAACACGAACTCGCCGTACCGGTCGGTGAGGAAGGCGCGCACTTGCGCGTCGCTGCGCCCCTGGGCGATCTGCTGACGCACGACCTTGCGCAGGTCCTCGGCTAGGTCGGCGCCGCTGTCATCGATGGACTCGTTCTGGCAGACGAGGCAGCGCACCTCGCGGAACAGGGCCCGCGCCCGCGCCTCCTGGGCCGGGTCGGCGAGGCGCTCGGCCGGGTCGGCGGAGGCCGCGCCCATGACGACCACCGCGGCGGCGGCGAGGATCAGGCCGCGCAGCATCCTCATTCGGCGGGGCTCGCCGCCGCCGTGACCGGCGCCGCGGCCCGGCGGCCGGCGGCGATGCGCAGGCGCCGGTCGGACAGGGAGACGAGCCCCCCCAGGGCCATCAGCAGCGGCCCGCCGAAGATCATCCGCGCCCACGGGTTCCAGAACGCCCGCACCAGCCAGGCCGGCTTGCCCTCGCCGCCGGCGCGCTCCTCCCCAAGCACCACATAGAGGTCGCTGACCCCGTGGCGCTGGATCGCCACCTGCGAGGTGGTCTGGCGATTGGTGGGATAGAAGCGGCGTTCCGGGGCCATCTGGGTGACGCCGCCGGGCCCGCGCACGGTGAGGATGGCGCGCTCGGCCTCGTAGTTGGGGCCGGGGGCGGCCACCACGGAGTCGAGGGTCAGGGTGAAGGCGCCGACGCGGATCGACTGGCCCGGCGACAGGCTAAGGGCCGCCTCCTGCTTCCAGGCGGTCTCGACACAGGCGCCCAGGACGAACACGCCGAGGCCGATGTGGGCCAGGGTCATGCCCCAGGCCCCGCGCGGCAGGCCCCGCAGGCGCCGGCCGACCTCGGCCAGGCTGGCCTTGCCGACCTGGGCCCGGGCGGCGACCTCCGCGAGCGAGCCGGCGATCAGCCACGCCCCGAGGACGAGGCCCAGCGAGGCCATGGCCTTCTTCGGGCTGGCCAGGAACCACGAGGCGGCGCCGACGGCCAGGGCTGTCAGGGCGGCGATCCACAGGCGCTGCAGGGCGCCGGGCAGATCGCCCCGCTTCCAGGACAGCAGGGGGCCGATCGGCAGGATCAGCAGGCAGGCCGCCATCAGGGGCGCGAAGGTCAGCATGAAATAGGGGGCGCCGACCGAGATGGCTTCGCCGGTCAGGGCCTGTCGGACCAGGGGATAGAGAGTCCCTAAGGCCACCGTCACCGCTGCGGCGGCGAGGAAGAGGTTGTTGAGCACCAGGGCGCCTTCGCGGCTGACCGGCGAGAACAGCCCGCCGGGAGCCAGCTTGGGCGCGCGCCAGGCGAAGAGGGTGAAGCCGGCGCCGGCCGCGACCCCGAGGATGATCAGCAGCAGGATGCCCCGCGTGGGATCGACGGCGAAGGCGTGGACGGAGGTCAGCACGCCCGAGCGGACCAGGAAGGCGCCCAGCATGGAGAAGGTGAAGGCGGCCAGGGACAGGAACACCGTCCACCCGGCCAGGGCGCCGCGCTTTTCGGTGACGATCGCCGAGTGGAGCAGGGCCGACCCCACCAGCCAGGGCATGAAGGAGGCGTTCTCCACCGGGTCCCAGAACCACCAGCCGCCCCAGCCGAGCTCGTAGTAGGCCCAGAACGAGCCCAGGGTGATGCCGACGGTGAGCAGGCTCCAGGCGGCCAGGGTCCAGGGCCGGACCCAGCGGGCCCAGGCGGCGTCGACCCGGCCCTCGACCAGGGCGGCGACGGCGAAGGAGAACACCACCGAGAAGCCGACATAGCCCGCGTAGAGGAACGGCGGGTGGATGGCCAGGAACGGGTCCTGCAGGATCGGATTGAGCGAGCGGCCCTCGACGGGCGGCGCGGCCACCCGCAGGAACGGGTTCGAGGCCAGGGCGGTGTAGCCGACGAAGAGCAGCTGCAGCCCGCCCTGAGTGGCGAGCGTCACGGCCTTCAGCCCCGCCGGCAGGCTGCGGCCCGCCAGGGCCACGGCCGCGCCGAAGCCAGTCAGGGCCAGGCACCACAGCAGCATCGAGCCCTCGTGGCTGCCCCAGACGGCCGCCACCTTGTAGAGCAACGGCTTGTCGGTGTGCGAGTTGGCCGCCACGTTGGCGACCGAGAAGTCCGAGGTGACGAAGGCGTACATCAGGGCGAAGAAGGCGACCGCGGTGGCCGCGAAGGCGGCGGCGGCGGCCCCCTCGCCCGCGCCGCGCAGCGCGGCGTCGTGACGGATCCGGGCCATGACCGAAAGTCCGACCTGCAGCGCCGACAGGGCGAGGGCGAGGATGAGGGCGAAGGCGCCCAGTTCAGCGATCATGGATTAGCGACGCCCCGGTTCCACTCGCCCGACTTCTTCAGGGCGTCGGACACTTCCTTGGGCATGTACTTTTCGTCGTGCTTGGCCAGGACCTCGCGGGCCTCGAACACCCCGGCCCCGTCGAACGAACCCTGGGCCACGATGCCCTGCCCCTCGCGGAACAGGTCCGGCAGGTCGCCCTGATAGCTGATCGGGGCGACGGCCACGTTGTCGGTCACCGCGAACTCGACCCGGCCGTCGGAATGCTTTTTCACGCTGCCCGGCTGCACCAGGCCGCCGATGCGCACCACCTTGCCCGCCGGCACGTTCTTGGCCTTGGCGTCGGACGGCGAATAGAAGAACACCGCCGCGTCGCCCATGGCGTACAGCGACAGTCCCACCGCCAAAGCCAGGATCGGCGCGGCGACGGCGACCGCCATCAGCCGGCGGCGGGCCTTCTTGGACTTGGGCAACAGCGACATGGGGCGGTCCGTTCAATGAGCGCGCAGCATACCGGTCCCAAGAGCCGGACCAAAGCGGCGCCATGATGGCTGGGCGTCAAGGCTATAGCGCCGCGGAAAGGTCCAGTCTCTGCGCGACAGGGAGCGTTGCGGAAATCCGTGCGTGCTTCGAGACGCGCAAGCTACGCTCGCGCTCCTCAGCATGACGAAAGTTTATGCAGCCCGCCCACGCTCGTCATCCTGAGGAGCCGGATGAAATCCGGCGTCTCGAAGGACGCAGAGCGATAGAGCGACACCCCCGTGAATTACACTGAGTGTGGGCTCCGCCGCTGCACCACCACCAGGCCCGGTTTGGAGCCGCCGAGCTGAGCCAGGCGCAAGGCGCTTTCACGTTCGATCAGCGCAACAAGCGCCTCTCTTACAAGGGCGGACTTCCGGCTCAGCCCGGTCAGCGACTGGGCCTTGGCGAAGAGATCTCCGTCCAGGAGAGATCTCCGTCCAGGAGAGATCTCCGTCCAGGAGAGATCTCCGTCCAGGACGAGTGTGGTGCGCATGAATGCTCCGCCAGACCGGCGCGGATGATCGCATCAAAATCGCTGGAAATGCTATCGCCCTGCGTTCGCCTCGGCCTCCACCTTGGCGAGGTCGGCCGGACGGCCGGCCAGGGCCTTGCGGGCGCGGTCGAGGGCCGCTGTCTGAGCCGGCTTGTCGCCAAGCACGCCATAGGCGCGGACCAGCCGTGCCCAGCCGTCGGGATCGTCGGGGGCGGTCTCCAGCCGGGCGGCGAGGCCCGCCACCATGTTGCGGATGAACTGCGCCTGCTCGGGCGCGCCGGCCTGGGCGATGGCCTGGGCCTGGGGACCGGCGGCGGCCTTGGCGATCTCGGCGTCGAGCATCAGGCGGCGCGGATCGTCCGCCGCCATGCCCTGCTGCATCGCCCGCCAGGCGGCGACCCCGCCGGCGACGTCTCCCGCGTCGACCTGAGCGCGGGCGAGGAAGAACCGGGCGGCCAGGTTCTGCGGATCGAGCGCCACGGCCTGGCGGAAGGCGTCCAGGGCGGCGGGGGGCGTCGAGCCGTCCTCGGAGGCGGCCGTCAGGGCCTCGCCCAGCATGGCCCGCAGCTCGGCGTTGCGCGGCGACAGGCGGATGGCGGTGCGCAGGGCCTCGACGGCGGCGACCGGGTCGTCGGCGGCCAGGCTGGCCCTGGCGAGATATTCGAAGCCTTGCGGATCGTTCGGGCGCTGGCGCGTCAGGCTTCTCAGCACGGCGGCCATTTCGGAGGCTTTCAGCTGGCTGGGATCGCCGCTGCGCCAGGCCGCCAGGCGCGCGCCGTAGGGCTGGTCCGGCGCGCCGGGCGAGCCCAGCGCGACATAGAGGCCGAGCGCGGCCACGAGGGCGGCGGCCACCGCGGCCAGGATCAGCCGGCGCGGCGCGGCCGTCCCGGCCACCTCGCCGACGGCGGCGCGGTCGCTCTCGGCCAGCAGCCGGCGGCCGGATTCGGCGAAGGCGGCGCGATGCTCCTCGGGCCCGAGCAGGCCGCGGGCGGCGAGGTCGTCGATCTCGGACAGCTGACGGCGGTAGACGCCGAGCGCCGGGTCCTCGGCGCCGTCGGCGGCGCGCGCGGCGGCCTTGGCCCGCAACCCCACCAGGGCCGCGGCCCCCGCGGCCAGAAGTCCCGCAACGATCCAGAAAAGCCAAGCCAAGGGGTCGCTCCCGCCGTTCTGGACGCCTGCTAGCCGCAAACGAGGGCGGAAGCGAGACCGCCTATGTGCCGGACGCTCCGCTCGCATGCCGCTGATACTTCTCGCGGACCTCGCCCAGCATGCGCTTGTGCTGCCTGTGCCGATACACGCGGAACAGCATCAGGCCCAGCAGGGGGCCGAACACGGCGATCAGACTGCCGATCAGGGGACCGCGGGTGACGTCGTGATAAGCGGCGGCTTCCTTGTCGAAGAACAACGCCTTACGCAAGGCGGCGGACAGGTCGGCATCGTTGATTGCGTCGTTCAGCACGGCGTTGGCCACCAGAGCCGCGGCCATGATCGTCGCCACCATCCAGCCGCCGAGGGCGAGCCAGGTGAACTGGCTTTCCTTGTCCCACAGGGACTCGATGCGCCGCTTGTGATAGCCTGCGTTGATCAGGAACCTCGACCGGACGCCGGTCCAGAAGCCGCCTCTGAAGCCGAGGCTGCGCAGCTTGCCGAGGAATATCTCGTCGAACTCGGCGCGCAGGACGGTCTGCAGCGGATCGACGCGCAGCACCCGCCGGAAGATCACCCTCACGCAATCCTCCGATCGGCGGAAGCGACGGCGGATGTGCTCGTAGAGCGCCGCGGAGTGGCTGCTAAGGATCACCTGGGAGCGCCCAATGGCCAGATCGAGGATGGATTTGAAGAATGGGTCCAAGGCGACGTTGGCCACATGCAGGTCCGGCTCGTCGAGCAGGATGATCGAATGACCGAGCGACGGGTTACGGGTGAGGTTCAGCATCATGAGGGTGATGAAGAACACCTCGTTCTCGCCGGCGCTTAGAAACTCGATGGGAATCGGCGGCGCGCCGTCCTCGCGGTCGACGGCGACGGCAAATTCCCCTTCACCATCAAGGCTGTGCAGGCCGCTGAGGCGGAAAGACGACGGAATCGCCTTAAGGTCGGCGTAGTGGGTGTAGGGGGTGGACAGGACGCGGTTGCAGACCTCGCCCAGCGCCGCCAGGTGTTTGAAGTGGCCGCTGCGGTCCAGTTCGATCCTCAGCCGCTCGTACATCTCCAGGCCGAAGTCGCGCTTCAGGTCCTTCGGCGATTCCCGCAGGTCGTTGCCCCGCCCGAAGTCGTTTAGATCGGTGTTGATGTAGGACACCGACCGGGGGCCGAGGTGATCGGGAAGGTCGAGCCGGTTCTGGACCACCGTGAGCTTGCCCTCGCGCTCCTCCACGGTGCTGAAGGTCCTGCCCTTGGCGAGCTTTCGCACCAAGTCTGGGAAGGTCTGGCCGATCTGCTCGTGGCCGCCGTAGACGATGAGGCCATAGTGCCCCAGCACCCGGTCGTCGTTGAAGCTGATGTCGGCGACAAGGTCGTCGAAGTGACCACGCGAGAGCATACGGGTCAGGGTCGGGGCGACCGGCTCGGTCAGTTCGGCCGAACAGATGAACAACACGAACCGATGGGTCGCGGCGGCGCCGCCCTCCAGGGTGTCGAAAACCTCAAACTCGATGCATCCGTAGCCGGCGTTCTTGCCCGGCCGCACTTTCTCGAGCCAGATGTTCAGGCCGAGCTTAGGCAGCGACGCCAAGTCTAGGAGCGGCAGGAGCGCCGAGGACTTGTCCCCGTGGTGGCCGAGCGCACGCACCAGCAGGCTGTCCTCCACCGCTTTCCCTAGCGAGACTGAGGGGAAACACGGCAGGTGCCCCAGGGTCGATATACTCTCGAGCACGGTGGTCTTGCCGACCCCATTCCCGGCGTAGATCGCCATAAGGCCTCCGGACGGGATGTCGAGGTACAGGTCGTCGATCGCCCCGACATTGCAGATCCGCACGCTCTTCACGCCAAACGGCGGATGCGTCACCGGCTCGCCGAACAGGTATCCGCCCGTCGCGTTCGCCATGCTTGTCGCCCCGGCGACGGAGCGTGGACCTGCCGTCCCCATCCGTCGCCCGGACGGTAGAATGGTTAAGCTTGGAGTTGCAACGGTGATTAGGTCCTGCGCAGGACCGGCGGACCATGCGGACGGGGTACGCGTCGATCAGGCGACGGCGGCGCGGCGTCGCACGATGTCGGCGGCCTTGGGGTCGCGCACCAGCCCCATGAATTCGCCGGCGATCTCCAGATAGGCGCGGACCCGGTCGGCCGGCTCCTCGCCCAGGTGCAGCATCTCGAGCAGATCCTCGACGTACTGGTCGATCCTCGGATCGAGCGCATCGACCACCTTGGCCCGGACCGAGCCGAAACCGCCGTGGCTGGCCGAAAGGCGGCATTCGTAAAGGAAGGCGAGCAGAGCCCTGGCCCGCACCACCGCCGCGGGATCGGGGTCAACCGCCAGTCTCGGGGCGTCGCGCACCGTGCGGGCCGTCGATCGGCCGGAAGCCAGCGGCAGGGCCGCGGTCACGGCGGTTTCGACCTCGCGCAGCCGCGCTTCGACGGCCATGGCCAGGGCGCGCCTCTGCCGGGTGAGCCGCGATCCCCAGGGCCCCTCGCGCTTGATCTCCAGCCACTGTTCGAACTCCTGGACGATGGCGACCCCGGTGTGGACCGAGACGGCCAGGGACACGCCGCCCTCGAGCCCGCGCGAGGCGTCGAATCGCCGGACCTCTTCGATGCAGCGGTCGAGGTCGCCGAGCAGCCGGTCGCCGAAGCTGGCGAGCTCAGAAGCGGCCAGGTAGCGATCGCTCGGCCGGTCCATGACCAGCGAGATCAGCCGAAGCACCTGATGCGGCTCCTCCAGGTGACCGAACAGGATCTCGATGAAAACCGGGCCGGCGTCCTCGTTCACCGTCACCGCGTCGCGGAAGGCCAGCCGGATCGAGGCCGCATAATCTCCGCTGAGGGTGCGCACCCAGACCGGCAGGCGACCCAGAGCCTGCCGCGCCAGGGGCGTCAGAGCCAGGGCGCGGGCGAACTGCTCGGCGGCGGCGGGCCCCCGCGGCTCCAGCGCCTGACGCAGAGGCGCGAAGGCCGGCTCCTCGGCGCGCAGGCCCTTGGCGGCGCGCAAGGCCAGTTCGTCGAACAGCGCCGGCGCATCGTCGTCGGCGCGCAGGTGCAGGCCGGCGCGGACGGCCTGGCCCACGCCCTGGGGGTCGGCCGCCTTCAGGCCGCGCCAGGTCAGCGCCGGAGCCGTATAGGGGAAGGCCAGGCGCAGCAGCCCGTCGCGGGGCGGGGCGCACAGGGGCATGAGAGGAGCCAGGACGGCGGATCGGACACGGCGCTCCAGGACCTCGGCGTTGACCATGTCCTTGACCATGGCCATGGAGCGGTCGCCGCGGCCGCCATGGGCCAGCGCCGACTCCAGACTGCGGATCGCGCGGTCGGGAACCTGCTCGATCAGGCGGCGTACGGCGCCCCGTCTGACTTCCGACAACTCGCCCATGCAGCGGCGGCGCCCTTGTGAAAAAGGTGGGTCTAAAGTGGCCGTGCTTGGTTAATCGTTCGCGAAGAGCGCAGTCAGACCTCGGCCCGGGGTAGACTGAGGGCGATCTTCAGCCCGCCCAAGACTGAATCGGATAAGTTGAGATCTCCGCCATATGCACGCGCGAGTTCATCGACGATAGAAAGACCAAGCCCGGAGCCGGGCGCATTCTCGTCCAGCCGCTCGCCTCGTCTGAGAACCGCCGCGTGCTGATCGGGCGGCAGGCCGGGGCCGTCATCCTCGACCACCAGCAGGAAACGGCGGGGGTCCGTCCCCTCCGCGGTTGTCGCGCGCACCCGCCCGCGAGCCCACTTGCAGGCGTTCTCCATGATGTTGCCGGCCATCTCCTGCAGATCCTGCCGCTCGCCGGCGAAGTTGAGTTCGTCCGGGGCGTCCCACTCCACCTGGACCTTGCCGCGATAGATCCGCTCCAGGGTGCGGGTCAGTTCGTCCAGCACCTCGGCTACTGACGTCCGCTCGCCGACCCCTGTGGTGCGGGCCGCCGCCCGGGCGCGCCGCAGGTGGTGCTCGACGTGATCGCGCATGGCCTGAGCCTGGCGGGTGACGACGCCGGCCAGGGCGCCCGGCTGCTGCTCGGCCTCGGCCAGCATCACCGAGATCGGGGTCTTCAGGGCATGGGCCAGGTTGCCGACGTGGGTGCGCTGGCGCTCCACGACCTCCTGATTGTGGTCGAGCAGGGCGTTGAGTTCGCCAGCCAGGGGGTCGAGCTCGGCCGGATAGGTCGTGGACAGGCGCTGAGCCTTGCCCTGGCGCACGGCGGCGACCTCGCGGCCCATGGCGAACAGGGGCCCCAGGCCCACCCGCACCTGCAGGAAGACGGCGGCGGCCAGGCCCGCCCCGAGCAGGGCCAGGGTCACCGACGTGGTGAGGGCGAAGCGGCGCACGTCGCGGTCGATGATCCGCCGATCCTCGGCGGCCATGAACACCACCGGCTCGGTCCGCCCCGGCAACTGGCCCATCATGGCCAGGGCCCGGATCGGCTCCATGGCCGGGCCGACGGCGTCGTAGCGGACCGGCTCGCCCGGCGAGCGCCGCAGTCTCGCCGCCAGGTCCGGCGGGGCCTGCATCACCGAATCCCACAGGGAGCGGGACCGGGACACGGCGCGCAGCTTCCCGTCCGCGGTGAATTCGCCGATCTGCCAGTACTTGCCGGAATAGGCCCTGAGCGCCCGGGCGTCGGTCAATGGCGGGGCGACCGGCTGGCCGTCCTCGACCGTCGAGCCGGCGTAAAGCGCCTCGGCGGTGTCGCCCAGCGACTGGTCGAACCGGCTGAGCGAGGCCTGATGGAAGAACAGCGACAGGGCGACGCCGGTGACGATCAGCAGCATCAGGCTCCAGCCCAAGGCCAGCAGGATCAGCCGCCGGGTGATCGACGGACGGCCCAGCACGCCCCGGCCGAGTTCTCCCAGGCGAAGCTCTCCCAGGCGCAGGCCGGGGACGGACATCAGCCCTCCGCCGGTTCGCCTGCGAGGGGCGCCAGCCGGTAGCCCAGGCCGCGCACGGTCTCGATCCGGTCCGGCCCGATCTTCTTGCGCAGGCGGCCGATGAACACCTCGATGGTGTTGGAATCCCGGTCGAAGTCCTGGTCGTAGAGGTGCTCGACCAGCTCGGTGCGGCTGATCACCCGGCCGGTGTGCATCATCATGTAGTGCAGCAGCCGGTATTCCAGCGAGGTCAGGCGCACCGGCTCGCCATTGACCGAGGCCCGCGCGGCGCGGGGATCGAGGCGCAGGCCGCCGCAGGCCAGGGCGGGCGCCGCGTGGCCGGCGGCCCGGCGCACCAGGGCGCGCAGGCGGGCCAGCAGCTCCTCGGTGTGGAAGGGCTTGGTCAGGTAGTCGTCGGCGCCGGCGTCGAAGCCCGCCACCTTCTCGCTCCAGGCCCCGCGGGCGGTGAGGATCAGCACCGGGGTGGCCAGGCCGTCCTTGCGCCAGCGCTCCAGCACCGACACCCCGTCGATCTTGGGCAGGCCGAGGTCGAGCACGATGGCGTCATAGGGTTCGGTGTCGCCGAGGAACTGAGCCTCCTCGCCATCGGGGGCATGGTCCACCGCATAGCCGGCGTCGCCGAGGCTCTGCTTGAGCTGACGCGACAGGTCGGCGTCGTCTTCCACCAGGAGGATTCGCATGCGGCTTCCTTACGGGCTGATGATGGCGCCGCTGCGGGCGTCCACCAGATAGTCGATCCGCCGGCCGTCGGCGGCCGCCCAGCGTACACGGTACACCTGGCGTCCGCCGGGACCATCCTCCAGCCCGGCGTCGAGCAGGGAGCCCGGCGTGCGGCGGGCGACGATCGCCACCACCTGGGCGAGCGGCAGGTTGCCCTGCTGCACGCCGCGGCGGGCCTCATCCTGCTGCTCACGCCAGCCCGCGCCGAGGCTGTCGCCCCGGGGCTGCGCTTGGGCGGCCAGGGGCGAAAGCATCGTCGCGACCGCGCAGAAAATGGATACGGCTCGGACCTTCATGGGTCCCTTCCTATTGAGGCGCGACTGAATAGGCCCTGAACGACTGGGAAGCGCCAGTGTTCAAGCCGCCTTCCCGATGAACGGACGAACTCAGCCCTTCCGTCGCGGCGTGTAGGGCCGTTTTTCGCGCCAGGTCTGGGCGAAGCGCTCCAGCTCGGGGTCGACGGTCTCGGGCAGGGTGACCACCAGCCGGGCGAACAGGTCGCCGCGCCGGCCCGTACCGGGGTCGATGGCGCCGCGGCCCTTGAGGCGCAGGGCCGTGCCCGAGTTGGAGCCCTTGGGCACGGTCAGGCTGACCACCCCTTCGGGGGTCGGGGCGTCGACCTTGGCGCCCAGCACCGCGTCGGGAACCGAGACCGGCAGGTCCATGTGCAGGTCGTGGCCTTCGCGCCGGTAGAGCGGGTGCGGGCGGATGACGAGTTCGACCAGGGCGTCGCCGTTCTGGCCGCTGCGCCCGGGCGAGCCCTGGCCCTTCAGCCGCAGCACCTGGCCCTCGGCGGCGCCCTTGGGAATGGTGACGTCCACCGTGCGGCCATCGGAGAAGGCGATCCGCTTGGTCGCCCCGCGGATGGCGTCCTCCAGCTCGATCTCGATGCGGACCCTGAGGTCGGCGCCCTTCTGGGTGAAGCCGCCGGGGCGGAAGCCGCCGCCCCGCGCGCCGAACACCTCGCCCAGAATGTCTTCGAAGTCGGCGCCCTCGAACCCGCCGTGCTGCGCGCCCGGACGGGGTCCCCAGGGACCGCCGCCGCCGCCGCCGCCGAACGGGCTGCGCATGGTCTCGCGGCCGTCGGCGTCGATCTCGCCGCGGTCGAACTTGGCCTTCTTTTCCGGGTCGCCCAGGATGTCGAAGGCCGCGCTCACGCGCTTGAAGCGCTCCTCGGAGGGCTTGTCGCCGGGGTTCTTGTCGGGATGCAGCTGCTTGGCGAGCTTGCGGAAGGCCTTGCGGATGTCTTCCTGCCCGGCGCCGCGGGCGACGCCCAGCTCGGCATAAGGATCTTGCGCCAAAGACAGCCCCTCGAAACGTGTCGCCCTCAATTAAGCGATTGGCCCGGGCTTACAAGGCCTTATGTGGCATTAATGCCACATAAGATTCAATGAACCCGCATTCGTCACCGATCCGGGTCGATGAGCAGCTCGGGCGCTTCGAAATCCAGCGCATCCTCGGGGGCGGCGAGCACCCGCTCGGAAATGGTCTGGCCGCGCATGCTGATCCCGGCCCGGTGCACGCTTTCGGGATCGCCGGTGACCAGGGGGTGCCAGTCGGGCAGGCCCCGCCCTTCGTGCAGCCGGCGATAGGCGCACGACAGCGGCATCCACTGCAGCGCCTCGATGTTCCAGGGGGTCAGTTTCACGCAGTCGGGCACATAGCGCTTGCGGCGCGCGTAGTCGGAACAGCGGCAGGTCGCGTCGTCGAACAGCTGGCAGGCGACCCGCGTCGGCATGACCGTGCCGGTGTCCTCGTCCTCGAAGCGGATCAGGCAGCAGCGGCCGCAGCCGTCGCACAGGCTCTCCCACTCGCCCTTGCTCATCCGGTCGAGCCGCTTGACCTCCCAGAAGGGCTTTTCGTTCATCGTGGGGACTCGATACGCGTGACGCACGGGAAGGGCTGGCCGCCTATATAGGCCCGATCCCGTCATCGCCGAACCCGAAGGGCCGATATCCGCCTTGTCCGACGCCCCCCCTCCCCCAATCCGCGCAGACCTCGCGCACGGACGCTCGCGCAAGCGCCGGGCGACGATCGCCGTGATCGGGGTCATGGGCGCGGCCGGCGTGCTGGTGGGGGTGCTGCTGGCGGTGTGGGTCTGGCGCCTCGCCCTGGCCGACCTGCCGCAGGCGCCGGACCAGGCGGCGCTTTGGCGGCTGAACCAGCCCCCCAGCATGGAATTCCACGACCGCAACGGGACCGAGATCGGCTGGCGCGGCCCGGCTAGGGGCGAGGTGCTGCGCCTGGCCGACCTGCCGCCCTATGTGCCCCACGCCTTCCTCGCCGCCGAGGACCGCCGGTTCTATTCCCACTTCGGCGTCGACCTGATCGGCATCGCCCGCGCGGCCAAGGCCGACCTGCAGGCCCGCCGCATCGTCGAGGGCGGCTCGACCATCACCCAGCAGATCGCCCGCACCCTGTTCCTGACCCCCGAGCAGACCTTGCGCCGCAAGATCCAGGAGGCGGTGCTGGCCATGCGCATCGAGCAGCGCATGGGCAAGGACGACATCCTCAAACTCTACCTGAACCGCATCTACTTCGGCGCCGGCGCCTATGGCATCGAGGCGGCGGCCCAGGTCTATTTCGGCAAGCCCGCCCGCCGGCTCACCCTGGCCGAGGCCGCGGTGCTCGCCGCCCTGCCCAAGGCCCCCACGCGCCTCGCGCCCACCAACGACATGGCGGCGGCGATCACCCGCTCGCGCCTGGTCCTGGAGCGGATGCGGCGCGAGAAGTGGATCACCCTGACCGAACAGGCCGCGGCCCGCGCCGCGCCGCCGCGCCTCGCCCCCGACAATCCGGCCGAGGGGGTGTTCGGCTACGCCCTGGACCTCGCCGCCATCCGCGCCCGCGAGCTGGTCTCAGGCGGCCGGCCCGACCTCGTGGTCCGCCTCAGCCTCGACGGCCCCTTGCAGCGCGAGGCCGCCGCGGCGATCCGTGAGGCGGCCGCCGCCAACGCCAGCCGCGGCGCCAGCCAGGGGGCCCTGGTCGCCCTGGGCCCCGAGGGCGCCATCCGGGCCATGGTCGGCGGGCTGGACCATCGGGAAAGCGCCTTCAACCGGGCGACCCAGGCCCGCCGCCAGCCCGGCTCGGCCTTCAAACCCTTCGTCTACGCCGCCGCCCTTCAAGGCGGGCTGAAGCCCCAGGACATCCGCGTGGACGGCCCGGTCCGGATCGGCGACTGGGCGCCGCAGAACTATGGCGGCGGCTATTCCGGCGAAGTCACCCTGGCCGACGCCTTCGCCCGGTCGATCAACACCGTGCCGGTCAAGCTGACCCAGGAGGTCGGGGCCGGGAAGGTCGCCACCCTGGCCCGGCGCTTCGGCCTGTCCGAGATCCCGCCCCAGCCGCGCCCCTCCGTGGCCCTGGGCTCCTACGAGACCAGCCTGATCCACCTCGTCTCCGGCTATCAGGTGTTCCAGCAGGGCGGGCGCAGCTCCCTGCCCTGGCTGATCGAGCAGATCGCCACGCCGGAGGGGGTCGTGCTCTATCGGCGCAGCGGAAGTGCGCCGGCGCCGGTTTACCCGGCGGCCCTGAGCGGGCAGATGGTGCGCATGATGGAAGGCGTGATCCAACGCGGCACCGGCAGGCGCGCCGCCATAGGCCGACCGGCGGCCGGCAAGACCGGCACCAACCAGGATAACCGCGACGCCTGGTTCATCGGCTTCACCCCCGACATCGTGGCCGGGGTGTGGATCGGCGACGACCGCGCCCGGCCGATGCGCGACGTGGGCGGCGGCGACGTGGCCGCCTCGGTGTGGAAACGGTTCATGACCGCCGCCCACCAGGGCCTGCCCGTGCGCGACTTCGACCCCGCCCCCGGCCAGGTGATCGACGAGGCGCGGGCGGCCTTCTACAACGACCTTTCGGCGACCTTCGAAAGCCTCGCCGCCCCTCCCGAAGTCGTGGAACCGGAAATCGTACAATGAGCCGCGCGCCCAGTCAGAAAGGCGCGGCGCGACCGCCGATCGCGGCCCTGCGCGGCGTACGCCTCGCCGACGGCGCCCTGCAGCTGTTCGACGGGGTGGACCTGGGCCTCGAGGCTCGGGTCCGCGCCTGTCTGGTCGGCCGCAATGGCGCGGGCAAGTCGACCCTCTTGAAGGTGCTGGCCGGCCAGATCGAGGCCGACGACGGCGAGCGCTTCCTCCAGCCTGGGACCCGCATCGCCTTCGTGCCGCAGGAGCCGGTGGTGGCGGGGGAGACCCTGGCCGACTTCGCGTCCTCGGGCGGGGCCGAGCGCCATGAGGCCGAGGCCGAGCTGGAGGCCTTCGGCCTGGATCCCGCCCGCGACTGCCAGGGGCTGTCCGGCGGCGAGATCCGCCGCGCGGCCCTGGCCAAGGCCTTCGCCGAGGCGCCCGACCTGATCCTGCTGGACGAGCCGACCAACCACCTCGACATCCTGGCCATCGAGACCCTGGAGCGGACCCTGGCCGCCTCCCGCGCCGCGGCCCTGATCGTCAGCCACGACCGCGCCTTCCTCGACCGCATCACCACCCGCTGCTTCTGGCTGGCCCATCGCAAGGTCCGCACCCTGGACAAGGGCTTTTCGGCCTTCGAGGCCTGGGCCGAGAAGGTCGAGGCCGAGGAGGCCGAGACCCTGCGGCGGCTGGAGAAGACCATCGAGCGCGAGGCCTATGCGGCCACCCGCTCCATCACCGCCCGCCGCACCCGCAACGAGGGCCGCGCCCGGGCCCTGGCCGCCATGCGCCAGACCAAGACCGCCATCCTGAAGGACCAGACCCGGCCGCTGGAGATGGCGCTCGATTCCGGCGGGATGTCCGGCAAGCTGGTCGCCGAGGCCAAGGGCATATCCAAGACCTATGGGACGCGAACCCTGGTCAGCAACTTCTCCACCCGCATCGTCCGCGGCGACCGGGTGGCGGTGGTCGGGCCGAACGGGGCGGGCAAGACCACCCTGGTCAAGCTGCTGCTGGGCGAGATCGCCCCCGACGAAGGCGCGGTGCGGCTGGGGACCGGGCTGGAGATCGCCTACCTCGACCAGGCCCGGGCCGAGCTGTCGGCCTCGACCACCCTGTGGGAGGTGCTGGTCCCGGGCGGCGGCGACCAGCTGCTGGTCCGCGGCCAGCCCAAGCACGTGGCCGCCTACGCCAAGGAGTTCCTGTTCAAGGACAGCCAGCTGCGCCAGCCCGTCGCCAGCCTGTCCGGCGGCGAGCGCAACCGCCTGCTGCTGGCCCGGGCCCTGACCAAGCCCGCCAATCTCCTGGTGCTCGACGAGCCGACCAACGACCTCGACATCGAGACCCTGGACCTTCTGGAGGAGATGCTGGCCGACTACGAGGGCACCCTGCTCCTGGTCAGCCACGACCGCGACTTCATCGACCGCCTCGCCACCTCGACCATCGCCCTCGACGGGCGCGGCCGGGTCGTCGAGACCCCCGGCGGCTGGCAGGACTTCCTGCGCCAGAACCCGGGCTTCTTCACCGAGCCCTCGCGCACCGTCGCCGCGGCCGTCCCGGAAAAGAAGGCGACCGCTCCGGTCGAGGCCGCGCCCAAGAAGGCGGCCAAGCTGTCCTACAAGGACCAGCGCCGCCTCGAGGAGTTGGAGAGCCTGGTCGCCCGCCTGCCCCGTGAGATCGCCGCCCAGGAAGAAAAGCTGCACGACCCTGGTCTGTATGCCCGCGACCCCGCCGGCTTCGACCGGCTGATGAAGGCGCTGGACGCGGCCCGCGCCACGCTCGCCGCGGCCGAAGACGAGTGGATGGCGCTGGAAGAGAAGCGCGAAGCCCTCGGCGTTTAGTTTGACTGTGGATAATTTTTATCTGCACTTACAATCGTTTAGCGGCTTTCTCACCGGCTTGTCCACTGCGGCCGTCAAATGGGTCACAGGGGCGTAGATTCCCCCGCTTGCCGACCAAGCAATCGGGGCGCACCCTTCAACTGTCGAAAGGAACTGACCGCCGACGAAACGGGGAAACCCGGGACGAAGACGGAAAGACGGAGCCGGAAGACAGGCCGAGGGGAAACCCTGAGCTTGTTCTAAAGCAACGGTCCAGAGATGGTGAAGTTCGGGGCGACCCGGAGCCGCCAGATCGGACGCCTCCAGACTTGGGTTCTCTTCACGGAGAACCACGGTGAGGGGTCGATGCGAGGGGAAACCTTAGCATCGACCCCTTGCTCGTTTCTGGACCCCCTCCATAGAGTCGTCACGCTCGGGCAAACCCCGCGCATGATGGTTTCTGTGGACAACACGAATCCTTTCCGGGACTGGATTTGCTGTAGATCGAGCTGGGTTCTGCACCGATTTATCCACCGGTCGACTGGATTTGATCACACCACGACCGCCCGCCATGCTTGCCGGACCAGAATTCGCGGCGCACTCTTCAATTGTCGAAAGGAACTCGCCGCCGCCGGACCGGGGAAACCCGGGTAGAACGCGGAGAGAGGGCGCCGGAAGGCAAGGCGAAGGGGGCGACCCCCATAGCCCCAACTCTCCAGGGGCCTGCCCAGAAGGGGCGAACGTCAGGGAAACCTGACACGCTGAATCGGACGCCTCTCGACTCGGGTTCTCCTTCGGGAGGGCTCAGGTGAGAGGCCGATGCAGGGGGCGACCCCCGTGTCGGCCCCTTGCTATTTCCGGCCCCCAAATCCCGAACCACCGGCGCTTGGACAAGGCGACGTCACGGCTTAGGTTCGACCCGTTCAGACACGGGGCCCGCCATGATGATCAACCGCCGCCTTCTGACCGGCGCCCTGGCGGCGGGGCTCGTGGCCGCCTGCTCGCGCAAGGAACAGCCCAAGGACGCCGGCGCCCCGCCCCTGACCAAGCTCAGGCTGGCCACCGACTGGCGGGCCGAGGCCGAGCACGGCGGGTTCTACCAGGCGGTCGCCACCGGCGAATATTCCCGCCGGGGCCTCGACGTTCAGATCATCCAGGGCGGGCCGGGCGTGAACGTGCCCCAGCTTTTGGCCTCCGGCGCGGCCGACTTCGGCGTTGGCTCGAACGCCTTCATCGTGCTCAACCTCGCCGCCGAAAAGGCGCCGGTCACCGCCGTCATGGCCGCCTTCCAGAAGGATCCCCAGGTCCTGATCGCCCACCCGGACGCGGGCGTCGCCTCCATCGCCGACATGAAGGGCCGCCCGATCCTGCTGGCCGACGCCTCGGTCACCGCCTTCTGGGTGTGGCTGAAAGCCAAGTACGGCTTCACCGACGCCCAGGTGCGCAAATACACCTTCAACGCGGCCCCGTTCCTGGCCGACAAGCGCGCTGTGCAGCAGGGCTATGTCACAAGCGAGCCCTACACCATCGAGAAGGAGGCCGGGATCAAGCCGGCGATCTTCCTCCTCGCCGACAATGGCTACCCCGGATACGCCGCCATGGTCCTGGCCAGGAACAGCCTGATCACCGAGCAGGCCCCGCAGGTGCAGGCCTTCGTCGACGCCACGGCCGCCGGCTGGAAGAGTTATCTGGACGGCGATCCGGCGCCGGGGAACGCCCTGATCCGCAAGGACAATCCGGACATGGCCCAGGACGTCCTCGACCAGGCGCGGGCCAAGCTGAAGTCCTATGGCATCGTGGACTCCGGCGACGCGCAGCAGCTTGGCATAGGGGCCATGACCGACGCCCGGTGGAAGGCCTTCTTCGACGTGGCGGCGGGCCAGGGCGTTTATCCTGCGACGCTCGACTACACGGCCGCCTACACCCTGGCCTTCCTGCCCAAGATCGAAGCCATCCCGTGATCCTGCCCCTGGCCGGCCTGATCGCGGCCGAGGTCGATTATCGCGGCCGCCCGGCGCTCGGGCCGATCGACCTCGGCGTCGAGGCGGGCGACAGCCTGGCCATCGTCGGCCCGTCCGGCTGCGGCAAGTCCACCGCCCTGCGCCTGCTGGCTGGGCTGGAGGCGCCGAGCCGAGGCGACGTGGTGCGCACCGCCAATCGGGGCGAGACCGCCTTGGTGTTTCAGGCCCCCACCCTAGCGCCCTGGGCCAGCGCCCTGACCAATGTCGCCTTGCCGTTGGAGCTTGCGGGCGTGGACCGCCGCGAGGCGCGGGCCCGCGCCGGGGCGGCGCTCGCCCGCGTCGGCCTATCCAACAGTGAACACCTGCGCCCCGCTCAGCTTTCCGGCGGCATGGCCATGCGCGCGTCCCTGGCCCGCGCCCTGGTCACCCGGCCGCGGGTGCTGCTCCTCGACGAGCCCTTCGCGGCCCTGGACGAGATCACCCGCCGCCGCCTCGCCGACGACGTCCTCAGCCTCTGGGCCAAGGTCAAGCCGGCCATGGTCTTCGTCACCCACAACGTCGAGGAGGCGGTCTACATGGCCCAGCGGGTCCTGGTGCTGACCCCCGGGCCGGGGCGTATCGCCGCCACCTTCGAGGTCGCTGGCCCCCTGCCCCGCCCGCCGGGCTTTCGCGCCTCGCCCGAGTTCCGCGAAACCGCCGAGCGGGTCTCCGCGGCGCTGGAGGCCGCGGTGACGGGGAAGGCGGCGTGATGGCTAAGGTCGCGGAACCGAAAGCCCCGTCCTTCGACAAGCTCAGGATGAGGCTTTCTACACCCACGCCGCTTCGATTCGGCCTCATCCTGAGCCTGTCGAAGGACGAGGCCGCCGCACGCCGGCGCCGCTCATGACCCGCCTCCTCTCGCTCGTCGCCCCGGTCGTCCTGGTCGCGCTCCTCCTCGGCGCCTGGGAGTTCGCCTGCCGCCGGCTCCAGATTCCCGCCTACCTCCTGCCCTCCCCGTCGGCGGTCGCGGCCGCCTTCGCGGCCAATGCGCCCCTACTGCTGGTCTCGGCGTGGAACACCCTCTTCATGGCCCTGTGCGCCCTCGCCCTGGCCCTGGCCTTCGCCCTGCCCCTGGCGCTGCTGACGGCCCTGTCGCCGGTGGTCGAGCGGGCCGTCTCGCCGCTGGCCGTCAGCCTGCAGGTGACCCCGGTGGTCGCCGTGGCGCCCCTGGTCGTCATCTGGGCCGGCCTCGACCATCCGGAGCGCGCCATCACCCTCCTGGCCGCGGTGGTCGCCTTCTTCCCGGTGTTCTCCGGCGCGCTCACCGGCCTGAAGTCAGCCGACCCCGACCTGCAGCGCCTGTTCGACCTCTATGGCGCGGGGCCGCTGCAGCGGCTGGCGCGGTTGAAGGTCCCGGCGTCCGTGCCCTTCGTGATCGGGGGGATCAAGGTCGCCGCCGGCCAATCGGTGATCGGGGCGGTGGTCGCCGAGTTCGTCGCCGGCTCCGGCGGGGCGCAAGGGCTGGCCTGGCGCATCCTGGAAGCCGGCAACCGGCTGCGCACCGCCGAGATGTTCGCCGCCCTCTTCGCCCTCGCCATCCTGGGGGCCGGACTCTACGGCCTGTTGCAGCTGGCGGAGCGACGGCTCCTCGCCGTGTGGCGGGGACGTGATTAGGCCGGCGTTAAGCGCGTGGGCCTAGCTTCTCGCCCGGGGGAAACGCTACCGAACCCGGAGAGTCCGCCATGCGCCACATCCTTATCGCGACCTCGGCGCTCCTTGGCCTCTGCGCGGTCGCCCCGGCCGCGGCCCAGGTCGACCGCTACGGCGGGGTGGGGACCTACGCCCAGCCCGTCCCCCAGCAGCCCCAATCCTCGCGCGTCCTGACCTGGACCGGCAAGACCATCCCGCCCCAGTCGCCGCCCCAGGCCGGCGGCTACGGCTATCCGCGCTACGTCCAGGCCCGCCCGGCCTATGGCGCGCAGCTGCAGCCCGCCCCCTACGCCCAGAGCCGCGGGGCGCCCCCCGCGCCATACGCCGTCGAGCGGCGCGCGACCATGTATCCCCAGGCCCGGCCCCCCCAGTACGCGCCCCAGTACGGCTACGCGCCACAGCCCCAGGCGGCGGCGCCGCAGCAGCCGATGACTCCATACGGATACGCGGCCCAGATGCCGCCGCCGCAGCAGCCCTATTATGCGCCCCAAGCGCCCCAGCCTCCCCAGCCTCCCCAAGCCCCCCAGGCGCCGCAGCAGGCCCAGGCCACCTTCACCCAGCCCTTCCAGCCGCAGCCCTATTTCGCCCCGGCGCCGGGCGCGCCCATGGCCGCCCCAGGCTCGACGGCGACCGCTCCGAGCGGGGTCTATCCGACCAACACTGTGCCGCCCCAACTGGCGGGGCCGGGCTCCCTGCCGCCTCAGGTCGCCCAGCCGCTGGTGAACAATCCGCAAGCGCTCTCGCCCCAAGGCATGCCCCCCGCGCCGCCGACCTCGATCTACGCCCCCCCGCCCCAGGCGCGGATCTCGGAGCCCACGCCCCTGCCGAACGCCCAGCCGGACCCGACCGACCCGCGCGAACCGCAGCGGGTGGCGATGATGTCGGCGGCCCAGCCGCAGACCGCCCGCTACTACTCCCTGCATCGCCAGTTCGGTCTGCGCCCCGACCCGACGCCCGCCCCCGTGTCGGACGCCGACGCGCAGAGCGTGGAGCTGGTCTCATCGATCGATTCCGGCGTCGGCGGCGAGCCCTCCTCAGAGCCGCGCAATCGGGTCGTGCGGACCAATGGCAAGACCGGAACCGCGATCCTGCGCGGCGCCCGCGACGCCGACCCAGACGACAACTAGGAGCCGGAATGCCGCCCTCCTCCAAGCTCGATGACCTGATCGCCCTGGCCCGGGAGCCATCGAGCGCCCGGCGTCGGGAGCTGTTGCGCGAGGTCACCGACCTGTTCTTCTCCCACTCCGGGCCGCACGGCCCGCAGGAGATGGCCCTGTTCGACGGGGTGCTGAGCACCCTGGCCGCCGAGATGGAGGAGGCCGTCCGCGCCGAGCTCTCCGGCCGCGTCGCGCAAGCCGAACCGCCCCTGCCCGCCCTGGCCCGCCGCCTGGCCTGGGACGATTCCTTCGTCGTGGCCGCGCCCATCCTGGCCCACTCCCCCGCCCTGTCCGAGGCCGACCTGCTGGAGGTGGCCAGGAGTCGCGGCCAGGAGCACCTGCGCGCCATCTCCGGCCGCACCGACCTGTCCGAAGCCGTGTCCGACACGGTGGTGAAGCGGGCCGACGACGTGACCCTGGGCGTGCTGCTGTCCAACCCCGAGGCGCCCCTGTCACGCCAGGCGGCCGAGACGGTGGTCGACCGGGCCGCCGCCAATCCGGCGCTTCACCAGGCGGTGATCGACCGCCAGACCCTGCCGATCGACCTTCTGAATGAGATGTATTTCGTGGTCGAGGCGCGCCTGCGCGAGCGGATCATGACCCGCAACGCCGCCCTCGATCCGGCGGCGCTCGACGCGGCCCTGGCCGTCGGGCGGCTGACGGTGGCCGCCCGCGACGGCGCCCTGCCTTCCGACTATCTCCAGGCCGTGGCCCACGTGCGAAAGCTCAGGGCCTCAGGGCAGATGACGCCCCCGACCCTCGCCGCCCTGCTGCGCCAGGGCGAGCGGACGCGCTTCGTGGTGGCCCTGTCCGAACTCAGCGACATCGATTTCAACACCACGCGCCGCATCGTCGACCGCCAGGAGATCGACGCCCTGGCCATCATCTGCCGCGCGGCGGATTTCGAGCGGGCGCTGTTCCTGACCTTCGCTGTGCTGATCCTCGATTCAGACCGCGGCATGAGCGTGGCCGAGGCGTACGGCAAGCGGTACGCCGAACTCCCCCGCGACGCCGCCCAGCGCACCATCCGCTTCTGGCGCATGCGCCGCCAGACCGGCGACGTGGCCGCGGCTTAGGCCCCCCGCAATCGCTCCAGCGCGTCCTGCGCCGCTTCGGCCAGGGTCTTCAGCCCCTGCTCGGTGAAGACGTCGAGCGCTTCGGTCAGAGCCACGGCGACGCCGTCGGGACGGGGCGCCCCGCCTTCCACGGCGGCGCGGGCGTCATAGACACGCGCCAGTCCGAGCTGAGCCACGGCCCATGACACCGGATCGACCGGACCGTCCTCGCGGGACAGCTCGGCCTTCAGGGCGGATTCGGCCAGGGCCAGGGCCCTGGGATCGCCGTCCTTCTCGGCCCGGCGCGCCACGCAGGCCGCCCGATCGTAGGCGGCGCGGGCGCGCAAGGCGTGGGCCTGGCTGGGCTCCAGCACCACCATGGCCTGGTCGAAGGCGGACAGGGCGTGGTCGAACAGGCCGTCGTCGTCGCAGGCCTCGGCCAGGGCCTCGAGCGCCCGGGCCAGGGCATGGCTGAGGCGGGCGCGATCGAGGGGACTGTGGTCGAAGTCGACGTGATCGGCCGCGGCGGCCAGCACCCGCACGGCCTCGGCCAGGCAGGTGGCGTCGCCGGTCAGGTCGCCGAGACCGGCCAGGGCCTCGCCGCGCAAGCCCTCGACCCGCGCCCAGGTCAGCGGCAGATAGGCCGGGTCCAGCCGCTTGGCCAGTTGGGCGAGATCGTTCTCGGCCTGCATCAGCAGGGCCTTGTCCTTCAGCCGCGCCCCGAAGCCGATCAGGAAGTCGGCGCGCTCGCAGCGCAGGGCGGCGGCCTCGGCCTTGCCCTGGGCGGTGTCGCGCACAAAGGCGTCGAAGCGGTCGACCGCCTCGTCCAGCGGACCGGCGGCCTGGACAGCCTCGTCCAGGTCGCGGGAATGGAGGGCGCGGGCGGCGGTGAAGGCGGCGCGGTGCGCGGCGCGTCTGAGGGCGAAGATGGAGGGGGGCTTGGCCTGTTCGGCCGCGGTCAGCCAGGTTTCGGCGGCGTCGATGGCGGAGGCGTCGGCGAACAGCTCCGCCTTCAGGCGGGCCCCGGCGACCTGTTCCAGGCGGGCGGAGATCAGGGTCGGCCCCTCAGCCTCGCTGGCGGCCCGCTCCGCGGCGGAGGCCGCCTTGGCCAGGGCGTCGGCCTCGCCGGTGCGACGGGCCACCTCGCGCAGCATGGTGGCGTATCCAAGCAGCACCCCGGCGCGGTCGCGCTTGTCGGCGCGGTGTCCGGCCAGCCCCGCCGTCGCCGCTTCCCGGCGCAGCATGTTCAGGGGCATCAACTCCAGCGCCGCGGCGTCAGCCCATAGCGCGGGCGCCTTGTCGCGGCCCGTTACCCGCCTCAAATCCCGACCGATATCCACCCTGGCGCACTCCCCACTGTGCCGCTCCGGGACGTCCGGTGCGTTCTCGTTAGGGATTTAGCAAGGATGTTGCCGTCGGCAGGCGGAGTCGAGTCGGAAAGGCCCAAACCACCGTCATCCTCCGGCCGCGAAGCGGTCCGGGGGACCCAAACCACGTCCAAGCTGGGTTGGGGGGTGATGGCAGGCGTCGCCGGTCGGCGACATAGCCGATCTCCCAGGCGGACTTGGCCAGGAACACCGGGGCCTCGTCGATGTCCTCGGCCATGGCGCCGCGGTGCTTGCCGGCGAAATCCTCGACATCCGCCTTGGTCCCGCCCAGCCAGCGCGCCTCGGCGAAGGGCGACGGCTCGAAGATGCACTCCAGGCCGTATTCGTTCTTCAGCCGGTCGGCCATGACCTCGAACTGCAGCTGGCCGACGGCGCCGACGATGAAATCGGCCCCAAGCGAGGGGCGGAACAGCTGGGTGACGCCTTCCTCGGCGAGCCCCTCCAGGGCGCGCTTGAGGTGCTTGGCCTTCAGCGGATCCTTGACCCGCACCCGCTGCAGGATCTCGGGCGCGAAGTTGGGCAGGCCGGCGTAGCGCAGGGTCCCCGTCTCCGACAGGCTGTCGCCGACCCGCAGGACCCCGTGGTTGGGGATGCCGATCACGTCGCCGGCGAAGGCCTCCTCCGCCAGCTCGCGGTCGGAGGCCAGGAACAGGATGGGGTTGTGCACCGACAGCTGCCGGCCGGTGTTGGCCACCTTCAGCTTCATGCCGCGGGTGAACCGCCCCGAGCACATCTTCACGAAGGCGATGCGGTCCCGGTGGTTGGGGTCCATGTTCGCCTGCACCTTGAAGACGAAGCCGGTCACCTCCGGCTCGCCGGGCGCCACATGGGTCTCGGCGGTTCCGCGCACGGCGGCCCGGGCGCTGGGCGGAGGGGCGAAGGCGGCCAGGGTCGCCATCAGCTCATTGACCCCGAAATGGCGCAGGGCCGAGCCGAAGATCACCGGCGTCATATGGCCCTCAAGGAAGGACTGCGGGTCGAACGGCTTGGAGGCCTCCTGCACCAGCAGGGCGCCTTCAAGGGCCTCCTCCTGCTCGTCCGGCTCCAGCACGCTGGCGATGGCGTTGGACTTGAGGGCCACCGCCTCGGGCATGTTCTCGGCGTCGGAGTTGCGCTCGTAGGGAATGAAGGTCTGGGCGCGCAGGTCGACCATGCCCTTGAAGCGATTGCCCGACCCGGCCGGCCAGTAGAGCGGCGCCGGGTCGAGCGCCAGCTTGGAGCCGATTTCGTCGAGCATGGCGAAGGGGTCCAGCGCCTCCCGGTCCATCTTGTTGATGAAGGTGATGATGGGAATGTCGCGCAGGCGGCACACCTCGAACAGCTTCAGCGTCTGCGGCTCGATGCCCTTGGCGGCGTCGAGCACCATCACCGCCGCGTCGGCCGCGGTCAGGGTGCGGTAGGTGTCTTCCGAGAAGTCCTCGTGGCCCGGGGTGTCGAGCAGGTTGAAGATCAGCCCCTGGTGCTCGAAGGTCATCACCGAGGCCGAGACCGAGATGCCCCGTTCGCGCTCGATCTTCATCCAGTCCGAGCGGGTCCGCCGCTGTTCGCCACGGGCCCGCACCGCCCCGGCCAGGCGGATCGCGCCCCCGGCCAGCAGCAGATGCTCGGTCAGGGTCGTCTTGCCCGCGTCCGGGTGCGAGATGATGGCGAAGCTGCGCCGGCGGGCGGCTTCTGCGGCGGGGGTTGCGGAGGAGGTCATGGGCGCGCGGGCTTAGCCCGGGAGCGCTCGGATGTCACGCCGCGAGGGTGCGGGGCGACCTCGGCTTTCGGACCCGCTACGCCGCCATCCGGCGCCAGACCTCGCGGTCGGCGGTGACGGGATTGAGGGCGCCTTCTTCCTGGCGGGCCCAGAGCGCGGCCATGACGTCGAACGACAGGCCGCAGAAGCGGGTGGAGACCTCTTTGGGGTCGCAGCCGGCCGCCGGGGCGACGAACAGGGCCGCATTCAGCTCGGGTTGCTTGGCCGCCAGCAGCAGAGCCAGGCGCTCGGCCTTCTCCGGATTGTTGTGCGGCAACAGGGGATCCTCGGCGAACAGCTCCTGCCCCAGCTCGATCACGAACGCGAGCGACAGGCTGCGGAAGCGTTGAACCTCCAGCGGCAGGCTCATCGACCGGGTATCGAGCGTCAGCACGGCGTCATTCATGAGGAAGAGCAAGCGGAACTCCTAAGCAGCGACTGACCACAACTTGTCACAGCTGACTTAGGGTCCGGTTGAAGAACGCGGTTAACTTCCCTCAACCTTTTCGGTGAGGAAATGCCGGCCTTCGCGGTCTTCGATCTCCACAAGCCACAGGTCGGGATCGATGCGCACCGCCCGCGATACATAGGCGTCGAGCTCGGCCTCGTCGGTGGAGGCGACGGGCTGCATCCACACCCGGTCCCCCTCGCCCGCGAAGGCCTCGGCATAGAGCCGGGCTGTCCTGGCGCTCTGGTCGTAGGCCTTGACCAGGACGGCGCCCGCGCGCGCGTCGCCCTTCCTCGCCACGGTGGCGAAGGCGCCGCCGAGTTCGGCCCGGCGGATCAGGGCCGCCACCCAGACATCGGAGGAAAGAAGCAAACAACCCTCGCTAACCGAACCGAAAGCGGAACGGTCTTAAGTGTCCGTCGCCCGCGCCCGCGGCTCAAGCTCTGAAGAGACGAATGAACCGACGCCGCGCACCGGCCCTGACCGCCGTCCTGACCCTGCTCGCCGGCTGGCCGGCCGTAGCGGCCGGCCCGTCGGACCTGTTCTACGAGCGAACCCTGGTGGGCGTCGCGGGAGCGCGTTGCAAGCTGTTCGAGCCCTCCGTAACCGCCGCGCTGACCGCCGCCGGTCGCCAGGCCAAGGGCGCGGCCCTGCGCGCCGGCGTCGACCCGGATGTCCTGGACGCGGCCGAGCGCCGGGCCAAGTCGCGCGGACGGACCGTGCCCTGCAACTCCAAGGATCTGGCCGTGGCCGCCCAGCGGGTGCGCAAGGGCTTCGAAGGCTATAGCCACATCCGCACCATGAGCTTTCCCGGCGACAGCGCCGACTGGCGCGCCGATCGGGGCGGCGAAAAGCGCTTCTCCAGCGACTGGCGCCTGATCCAGACGGCCCGGAGCCCCTCCGGCCAGGCGTCCTTCGGCCTTGCGTCCGTGCCCGGCGGCGAGGCCCTGACCGCGGTGGCGGCCTGGCCCGGCGCCCTGGCCGCCTCCGGCGCGCGCCTCATCATGCGCGACCCCGCCAAGGCGCGGCGGGCCTATCTCGATCCGCGACGCACCGATCTGGCCGGCCGCACCCCGCCCCGGACCGTCACCCGCAGCTTCCTGGCCAGCGAACGGGCGCCGGCCCGCCCGGCCCTGTTGCCGGACGGCGCGGCCAGTGGGGCGGTCTTCCGCTTTCCCCCGGCGGCGGCCTTCGCCCTGGAGGCGCTGGACCCGCGCGAGGCGGTGGTGCTGGAACTGATCTATCCTGCCCGCACCCGGGAGCGGGTGGAGACCGTGACCTTCGAGGTCGGCGATTTCGCCGCCGGCCGCGCCTTCCTATCCGCCCGGCGCTAGAGCGCCGCTTAGAGGCGGGTCAGGTTCAACGGGATGATCTCGGCGCTCCGGGCGACCATCTCCGGCCGAGCCTGCGGAGCGCCGTCCGGCCCCGCCGCCTCGATCACCGTGGTGTTGATGGCGTCCTCGCCGACCCGGATCAGCCTGGGCGCATCCTGCTGGGCGGGGGCTGGGGCCACGTCGCGGCCGTTGGCGTGCGTCTCGATGAGTTCGTCGCTGATGAGTTCGTCGCCCATGGCGTCTGGCAGGTCCGATTCCACCGGCGCGGCGGCGACAGGTCCGGCCGCGGGGGCCTCCTGGTGCAGCACCGGCAGGCGCACGGTCACCGCCGCTCCCTCGCCCAGTTCGCTCTCGATGCTCATCTCGCCGCCGTGCAGGCGGGCGAAGGCGCGTACCAGCGACAGGCCGAGGCCCGTGCCCTGCGCCTTGTGCTCGGCGTCTCCGGCCTGCTCGTAGGGCTGACCCAGACGGTCCAGGTCCTCCTTGGCGATGCCGACGCCGGTGTCCGCGACGACCAGCTCCAGGGCCCCGGCGATCGGCTGCAGGGTGACGGTGATCGAGCCGCCGGCCGGGGTGAACTTCAGCGCATTGGAGACCAGGTTGAGCACGATCTGCTTCCTCGATCTTGGACATGTCGAGCACGTCGTTGATCAGGTCGGTCAGGTGACGGCCCGACTCGTGGATCAGCTCTGCGTACTCGCCGTACTTGGGCGCCAGCTCGCCGAACATCCGCGCCCGCATGATGTCGGAAAAACCCATGATGGCGTTAAGCGGGGTGCGCAGTTCGTGGCTCATATTGGCCAGGAAGCGCGACTTGGCCACGGCGCCGGCGTCGGCCTGCTCGCGGGCCGCCTCAGCCGCAGCACGCGCAGTCTTGGCCTCGGCCAGTTCCGCCAGCGCCCCGTCACGGGCCTCGGCGACGAGCCTGTAGCTATTCTCCAGCGCCTGGATGCGGGTCTCGGCCTGGGCGATCGCCAGGGCGGAGACCGCGCGGGCCTCGTCGGCCCGGCCGAGCGCGCTCACCGCCTGGTCTCGGGACCACCGGGCGAGGCCGACCGTGTTCTCCAGGGCCTGGATGCGGGTGCCGGCCTGGTCGCGCCACACGCCGTCGGCCGTCCTTGACGTGTCGGCGGCGTCCACCTCGCGGACCATGGCCACCAGCCCCTCCTCGCCCCGGCGGCGCAGGCACAGCGCCATGCGCCGGCCCGGCTCGGCGGCCGGACTGAACGTGGCCTCGCCGGAGCCGTGATCGAGGGCTTCGCACAGCGCGGCCTGGACCGCCGGCCGGTCGGCCTCGGCCACCGATTGGATCAGGCCGCCCTGCAGGGTCTCGACGCCGAGCCCCGGCATGGCGGCGCCGAAGACGGCTTCGGGGCGTCCGTCGCGGTCCAGGGCGAGGGCGAGATAGGGCAGTTCGGCCATCACCCCGTTCATCCAGGCGTGGTCGGCGACATAGGCGGCGTGACGTTCGCGGGCGCGGTGCAGCATGATCCCCAGGGCGGCGGCGGCGCCGCCGCCGAGGCTGACCAGGCCGACCGCGGCCAGGCCGACGCCGAATGGTCCGGTCGGGGGGGGCGGGACCACGCCCGCCAGTTGCACCAGGGTCATCATCGCTACGGCGCAGGCGGACAGCACCACCCCTTCGGCCGGCTTGCCGATCAGGGCGCCCGCCAGCAGGGGCGCGGCGCACCACAGGGCGAGCGGACCGGTGACGCCACCGGCGATGGCGGCGGCGGCGGCCATGGCGGCGGTCCACGCCAGGAGGAGCCCGAGCCTCTGCCGGCCCGAAGGCTGCCAGAAATAGCCCAGGAGGCCCGGGGCGGCGCCCAGGGCCAGGGCCCCGGCGACGGAGGACGACAGGGCGCCGAGCGCGGCCATCAGGGCGGCGGCGGCGGCAAGGGCCCCCACGGCCCAGCCAAGATGCCACAGGGGCGCCGAGGGCGCGGCGGCCCTGGTCGGGGCCGGCGACGACGCGGGCTGAACGGAGGCGGCCTGGTCGTTCACCGTAACGCTCGACACTGTCCTGGGTTGAGACTCAGCAAGCCTGGACTGTAGCCGCAGGGGTGAGTTTTCGCGAGGGCGCACACTCGCCACGCGAGTTCCATGCCCCCGCTTTGGGCGCCGCAACTTAAAAGTAAGCCCGTTGTGCGACGCTACTCTCCCGACACCGAGCGATCCGTACAGTCATGGGCGCAAATCCGGCTTCCTACAGTCTCCGTTCGCTGGGTCGCCCCTCCCAAGGGCGCCGGGGCGAAGGGCCATCCGCCGCCGCTGTGCGCAAGCACGAGCAGGACGAGTTGAAGCGCTCCTTCCTGCGCATGGTCAGCCACGAGCTGCGTACGCCGTTGAACTCGATCATCGGCTTTTCCGAGATCATCTCGTGCGAACTCTACGGGCCGATCAACGAGCCCCGCTACCGCGAACATGCCGAGATCGTCCGCGAGAGCGGGCTGAAGCTGCTGAAGCTGGTCAACCAGGTGATGGAGATCGCCCGCCTGGAGGCCGGCATGGCCGACCTCGACCTGCATCCCGAGCCGCTGACGCCGGCGGTGGACGAGGCGCTGATCGCCTTGGACACCGAGGCCCGAGCCCGCGGCCTCAGCTTCAAGACCGACATGGCAGACGGGGTGGCCGCGGTGATGGCCGATTCCCGCGCCCTGCGGACCATCCTGACCAACCTGCTGCAGAACGCCGTCACCTTTTCCCCGGAGGGTGGCGAGATCTCGATCAGCGCCACCCTCAGCGCCCGCTCGGTATGGATCGAGATCAGGGACCAAGGTGAGGGCGTCGAGCCGGCCCAGTTGTCACGGCTGATCCGCCCCTTCGAACAGGGCGAGGCCCCCCTGACCCGACGGTCCGAGGGCGCCGGGCTTGGCCTGCCGATCGTGCGCCTGCTGTGCCAGGCGATGGACGGAACGCTGAAACTGGAGTCCGCCCCCGGCCAGGGCTTCATCGCCCGCGTGCGCCTGCCGGCCGCCGAGCCGGTCTCGCCCGCCTGAAGTCTCCTTCCTCCCCCGCACGGTCGCCCTGCTGAGGAGCCGGATGATCCGGCGTCTCGAAGCCCGCACCCCGTGCGCTATGCTTGACCACGGGCGGCCGATGTCTCGCAGCCGTTTGACAAAGGCCGCGAACCCCCGCGGGCTTTAGGTCCGATGTTCGCCGCCGATCCCGCCATCCCCCCGTCATACCGCCCCCGCCCGCCGGCGAGGCGCTGATCGTGCAGCAGATGGCGGTGCTGTCGCGCCTGACCGAGATCGGGATGGAGATCGCCGAGGCCGCCGGCCGCGCGGCCCGTCTGGCCGAAACCGGCGCACCGGGCGCCGACGCCCCCGATCCCGGCCTGACCTTCGCCCGGGCCGCCCGCGCCGTGCGGCTGACCATCGCCCTGCAGTCCCGCTTGGCCAAGGACCTGACCGCGCTGGGCGAGGCCGAAGCCCGGGCCAGGGCCAAGGAGGCCGCCCGGCGCCGCGACCGCATCCATCTCCGCATCGAGCGGGTCGCCGAGACCGAGCGTCCCGAGGAGGACGAAGCCGAGCGCCTGTCGTCGGACGCCTGGGAGCGGCTGACCGAAATGGACGACGCCGATATTCTGGACCTGCCGATGGACGAGATGGTGGCGCGCATCTGCGCCGACCTCGGCCTCTCGCCGGACTGGGCCGCATCGGCATTCCCTCTCCAGGATCACCCTGCTGAGGAGGGGCCGGCCCTGCCGGGCCTTGCGCCCGTTCCGCCTCGGGGCGACCTGCCCCGGCCGCCTGCATCGGCGCGCGCCCCGCCCCCGGACCTCGCGGCGGACGGGGGGATATCCTGCCTGCAAAATCTTGCGTAGGGAGCGTCCATGTCCAGCATCGACGCCGAACTCGAAGAGATCCAAGCCGACTTCGACCTCCTGGGCGACTGGGAGCAGCGGCTTCAGCACGTCATCGACCTGGGCAAGGGCCTCGCTCCCCTGTCCGAGGCCGAACGCACCGAGGACAACAAGGTGCGCGGCTGCGCCAGCCAGGTGTGGCTGGTCACCGATCCGCAGGACGACGGGACCCTGGTGTTCCGGGGCGATTCCGACGCCATCATCGTGCGCGGCCTCGTCGCCATCCTGCTGCGCCTCTATTCGGGACGCACGCCGGCCGAGATCATCGCCTTCGACGCCGAGGCGGGACTGAAGGCGCTGGGCCTTCCCAACGCCCTGTCGATGCAGCGGTCCAACGGCCTGTTCTCCATGGTCAAGCGCATCCGGCGCGACGCCGCGGCCTGACCTGCGCCCGGATTGGGGCGCCTGCGTGCTTGCCCCGCCCGGCCGTCGCCTCTAAACGGTCCGCTTAACCCAAAGCACAAAAATGCCGGGCGCGGCTTCTGCGCGCTGCCCGCCCAAACGCGCGCGGACGTCACATGCCCAAACGGACAGACATCTCCTCGATCCTCATCATCGGCGCCGGCCCGATCGTCATCGGCCAGGCCTGCGAGTTCGACTATTCCGGGGTCCAGGCCTGCAAGGCCCTGCGCGCCGAGGGCTACCGGATCATCCTGGTCAATTCGAACCCGGCCACGATCATGACCGATCCGGAGCTGGCCGACGCCACCTACATCGAGCCGATCACGCCTGAGATCGTCGAGAAGATCATCGCCAAGGAGCGCCCCGACGCGCTCTTGCCGACCATGGGCGGCCAGACGGCGCTGAACACCGCGCTCGCCCTGTTCCACTCCGGCGTGCTGGAAAAGTACGGGGTCGAGATGATCGGCGCCAAGGCCGACGTGATCGAGAAGGCCGAGGACCGGCAGAAATTTCGCGACGCCATGGACCACCTGGGGCTGGAGAGCCCCCGCTCCCACGCCGCCCACACCATGGAGGAGGCGCTCGCGGGCCAGGAGTTCGTCGGCCTGCCGGCGATCATCCGGCCGTCCTTCACCCTGGCCGGCACCGGCGGCGGCATCGCCTACAACATGGAGGAGTTCCGCGAGATCGTGGAGCGCGGCCTCGACCTGTCGCCCACCACCGAGGTGCTGATCGAAGAGAGCGTCCTCGGCTGGAAAGAGTACGAGATGGAGGTCGTCCGCGACAAGGCGGACAACTGCATCATCATCTGCTCGATCGAGAACATCGACCCGATGGGGGTCCACACCGGCGACTCGATCACCGTCGCCCCGGCCCTGACCCTGACCGACAAGGAATACCAGTGGATGCGGTCGGCCTCGATCGCGGTGCTGCGTGAGATCGGCGTCGAGACCGGCGGCTCCAACGTCCAGTTCGCGGTCAACCCCAAGGACGGCCGCATGGTCGTCATCGAGATGAACCCGCGGGTGTCGCGCTCGTCCGCCCTGGCCTCCAAGGCGACGGGCTTCCCCATCGCCAAGGTCGCCGCGCGCCTGGCCGTCGGCTACACCCTCGACGAGCTGATGAACGACATCACCGGGGCCACCCCCGCCGCGTTCGAGCCGACCATCGACTATGTGGTCACCAAGATCCCCCGCTTCGCCTTCGAGAAGTACCCGGGCGCCGAGCCCTATCTGACCACCTCGATGAAGTCGGTGGGCGAGGTCATGGCCATCGGCCGCACCTTCGCCGAGTCGTGCCAGAAGGCCTTGCGCGGCCTGGAGACCGGCCTGACCGGCTTCGACGAGATCGTCATCGCCGGCGCCGACAGCGACGACATGGGTTCGAGCCGTGCGGCCGTCGTGCGGGCCCTGGGCGTGCCCACGCCCGACCGTCTGCGCGTCATCGCCCAGGCCTTCCGCCACGGCCTGTCGGTGGAGGAGATCAACGCCGCCTGCGCCTACGAGCCGTGGTTCCTGCGCCAGATCGAAGAGCTGATCCGCACCGAGGAACGCGTCCGCAAGGCGGGCCTGCCGACCGAGGCGACCGCCTTCCGCAAATTGAAGGCCCAGGGCTTCTCCGACGCCCGCCTGGCCAATCTTACTGGGCGAAGCGAGGCCGCGGTTCGCGCCGCCCGCCAGGAGCTGCAGGTCCGCCCGGTGTTCAAGCGCGTCGACACCTGCGCCGCCGAGTTCGCCGCCAAGACCCCCTACATGTACTCGACCTACGAGAGCGGGGCGCTGGGCCAGGTTCCCGAGTGCGAGAGCCGGCCGACCGGGCACAAGAAAGCGATCATCCTCGGCGGCGGTCCCAACCGGATCGGCCAGGGCATCGAGTTCGACTACTGCTGCTGCCACGCCGCCTTCGCCCTCGGCGAGATCGGGATCGAGTCGATCATGGTCAACTGCAACCCGGAGACGGTCTCGACCGACTACGACACCTCCGACCGCCTCTATTTCGAACCCCTCACGGCCGAGGACGTGCTGGAGCTGATCGCGGTCGAGATGAAGGCCGGCGAACTGATCGGCGTCATCGTGCAGTTCGGCGGCCAGACTCCGCTGAAGCTGGCCCAGGCCCTGGAGGACGCCGGCATCCCGATCCTGGGCACCAGCCCGGACGCCATCGACCTGGCCGAAGACCGCGAGCGCTTCCAGAAGCTGCTGCACGAGATCGGCCTGATGCAGCCGATCAACGCCATCGCCCGCAGTAGCGAAGAGGCCTTCGCCGGCGCCCACGCGGTCGGCTATCCCATCGTCATCCGCCCCTCATACGTCCTGGGCGGCCGGGCCATGGAGATCGTCCGCGACGACGAGCAGCTCAGCCGCTACGTCCGCGAGGCCGTGCAGGTCTCCGGCGACAGCCCGGTCCTGATCGACCAGTACCTCAGCCGCGCCACCGAGGTGGACGTGGACGCCATCGCCGACGGCGAGAGCGTGTTCGTGGCCGGGGTCATGGAGCACATCGAGGAAGCCGGGGTGCACTCGGGCGACAGCGCCTGCTCCCTGCCGCCGTTCTCGCTGCGCCCCGAGACCATCGAGGAGCTGAAGCGCCAGACCGAGCTGATGGCCCGGGCCCTCAAGGTGCGCGGCCTGATGAACGTGCAGTTCGCCATCGAGGAGCCGCACTCGCAGACCCCCCGCATCTATGTGCTGGAGGTCAATCCGCGGGCCAGCCGCACCGTGCCCTTCGTGGCCAAGGCGATCGGGGCCGCGGTGGCCTCCATCGCCGCCAAGGTGATGGCCGGCGCCAAACTGGCCGACTTCCACCTGCGCCCGATGTCCACCGACCACATCGCGGTCAAGGAAGCGGTGTTCCCCTTCGCCCGCTTCCCCGGGGTCGACACCATCCTCGGCCCCGAGATGCGCTCGACGGGCGAGGTCATGGGCCTCGACTGGCGCCGCGAGGGCGAGCCCATGTCGGCCGCCTTCGCCCGCGCCTTCGCCAAGAGCCAGTTGGCCGGCGGCGTCGTGCTGCCCGAGAACGGCGCGGTGTTCGTGTCGGTGAAGGACAGCGACAAGTCCTGGGTCGCCGAGCCGGTGCGCCTGCTGGTCGAGCTGGGCTTCAAGATCCTGGCGACCGGCGGCACGGCCACCTACCTCGAAGAGCAGGGCCTGCCGATCGAGCGGGTCAAGAAGGTGCTGGAGGGCCGGCCCAACATCGTCGACGCCATGAAGAACGGCGACGTGCAGCTGGTGTTCAACACCACCGAAGGGCGTCAGAGCCTGGAGGACAGCTTCTCGCTGCGCCGCTCGGCCCTGATGATGAAGATCCCCTACTACACCACCACCGCCGGCGCCCTGGCCGCGGCCCAGGCCATCGGCGCCGTCAAGCACGGCGCCTTGGACGTGCGGCCGCTACAGAGCTACGCGTAAGACCTGACGTGGCCGCTCATCCCGGCGCGGCCCGGTGATGAGCGGCCTTCAGGGCGCGGGCTTTTTCACCGGCGGCCTCTTCGCAGCCGGTTTGCGCTTCGCCGCAGGCTTCGTCGCCGGGGCGGGCTTGGCGGTGCGAGCCTTGCCCTTGTCGATCACTTCCACGACCTCGGGCGGCAGGTCCGGCGACGCCGCAGCCGCTTCGGCCTTGGGCTTGTGGTGCGAACGGCGGGCGTGGAGCACTTCATCGGCCCTGGCGACGATCTTCTGCGTCTTGTGAGCCGCTTCGACGCAGCGGGCCCGGAGCAGCTCCAGCTCCTTGTCGGTCAGTTTCTCGATACCGATGAAATCGTTCTCGGCCTTGGAGGTCAGGATCAGCTCGTCGAGCTTGATCTGGATCGCCGCCCCGTCGCGATTCTGGGTGTTCTGGATCAGGAAGACCATCAGGAAGGTGACGATGGTGGTGCCGGTGTTGATGACCAGTTGCCAGGTGTCGGAGAACTGGAACAGGGGCCCGCTGACGCCCCACACCAGGACGATGGCGACGCAGGTCAGGAAGGCGCCCGGCGTGCCCGTCGCATGGGCCACGGCCCCCGCCATCCGAGCGAACAACTTGCTGAAACTCATGCCCGAAGCGTCCCCGAATTCGATGGCGTTCGTTAAGCTCGCACCTTAGCAGGGGTTCGCCGCAGTGCAGCGCCCTTGCAGTCTGGTGTTTAGCCACCTATCCTCTTGGCCCAGCCGTTTTGCGCCCACGGCTGTTTTGCATAGACCTCCTCCTCCGACAGGGCGACCGGCGAACCAAATCCGCGATGGAAAAAGTTCCGATGACCGCCGAGGGCTATAAGGCCCTCGACGAAGAACTGAAGCGTTTGAAAACCACGGAAAGGCCGGCCGTTATTTCCGCCATTTCCGAGGCGCGAGCCCATGGGGATTTGTCGGAGAACGCCGAGTACCACGCGGCCAAGGAACGACAGGGCTGGATCGAAGGCCGAATCGCCGAGATCGAGGACAAGATCAGCCGCGCTCAGGTGATCGACGTCTCGAAGCTGTCGGGCAAGCAGGTCAAGTTCGGCGCCACCGTCACCGTGGTCGACGAGGACACCGAGGATGAGGCCCGCTACCAGATCGTCGGCGAGCACGAAGCCGACGTGAAGCAGGGCCGCCTGTCGCTGACCTCGCCGCTCGCCCGCGGCATGATCGGCAAGGAACAGGGCGACGTGGTGGAGGTCATGACCCCCGCCGGCGTCAAGGCCTATGAGATTCTCAAGGTCGAGTGGATGTGATCCCCGCCCGCCCGGATAGCGCCCCCTTGCGCATCTGGGCGGTCTCCGACGGCCGCTCCGGCATCGAGAACCAGATCGTGGGCCTGGCCGAGGCCATCGGTCGGTCCGCGCCGGCCGAGATCACCGTCAAGCGCATCGCCTACCGCGGGGCGGCCGGACGCCTGCCCAGCCTTCTCAACCTCGCGCCCCGGCGCTGGCTGGCCCAGGCCGCGTCCCCGATCGAGCCGCCGTGGCCCGACCTGTGGCTGGCGGCGGGGCGGGCGTCGCTGCCCCTGTCGATCCGGATGCGCAAGTGGTCGGCCGGCCGGACCTTCGTGGTCCAGGTGCAGGACCCCCGTCTGCCCACCGGCCTGTTCGACCTGGTCATCCCGCCCAAGCACGACCGGGTGCACGGGGACAATGTCTTCAGCCTGACCGGCGCCCCCAACCAGACCACCCTCGCCCGGCTGGCGTCCGACTACGAGCGCTTCGCCGCCCGCCTGGACCCCCTGCCCACGCCCCGCGCGGCGGTGCTGATCGGCGGCCGGTCACGCGCCTTCGACCTGACCCCGGCGCGGGCGGCCGCCCTGGCCGCCGAGCTCGACCAGGCCCTGGAGCAGGAGCGCGCCGCCCTGATGCTCACCTTCTCCCGCCGCACGCCCGACAAGGCCCGGGCGGTGATCACCGAGCGCCTGGCGCACCATCCGGGGATCATCTGGGACGGGACCGGCGACAATCCCTATTTCGCCTTTCTGGCCGCCGCCGACTTCGTCGCGGTCACCGAGGACTCGGTCAACATGGCCGCCGACGCCGCTTCAACCGGCAAGCCGGTCTTCATCCTGAAGATGGACGGGCAGTCCCTGCGCATGCGCCGCTTCCACGAGGACCTGGAGGCGAGAGGCGCGGCCCGCCCCTTCGGCGGCGCCTTCTACCGGTGGTCCTACCCGCCCCTGCAGGAAACCGACCGGGCCGCCGAAGAGGTGCTGCGGCGGCTGGCGGAACGGGCCTAACCGCTCAGCGACTCCCAGGCCTCGAAGGCCAGGCCGCGCCGTCGGAGTCGGCCACGACGGGCTCCGCGTCCACAATCCAGGCCGACCGAGAGGCTGAATCGGCCGCCGCTCCGACAACTGTCATACAAGTTTTGCGCGGGAAGGAACCTTATTCGCGACCGGAGGTTGTGACGAAGGCAGAATCCGAGGGGGATTCTATGAAGCAACACTTTCGAGACACTGTCGGCACACTTGTTGTCCTCATGGATGGACTGGTTTTCGCCGTCGTCCTCATCGGATTGTTCTGGTTCGCTGTCCGCGTTCAATCTGACGCAAGCGCTGGCGAATCTTCGGCTCCGAGGGTGCTGCAGATCGAGACACGGGGCTAGCCCAGTCGCGCGATCAGGGCCTGGGCCGCCGCCGGGTTGCGCACCTTGGCTCCGCTGATGATGTAGACGAAGGCGTCGCGGGCCACGGCCGGAGGCGGCGGTTCGTCGACATAGGCCAGACCCTCGGGCGACTTGCCCGCCGCCCAGTCGCGGGCGACGGCCGTCCAGTGGTCGAGTTCCTCAGGTTTGTAGCCGGTCTCCACCGCTTCGTGCGTTCCCTGCAGCCGGGCGTAGATGAAATCCGCCGTCGGATCGGCGATCTCGGGAAAGCCGGCCCCGTTGGCGTAGACCACCGCCACCCCGTGGCTGCGGGCCAGGGCGATGAACTCCGGGGTGCGGAAGCTGTCGTGGCGCACCTCGACCGCATGACGCAGCGCCACGCCGTCCTGCGTCCGCGGCAGGAGCGCCAGGAAGGCCCCGAAGTCTAGGGGATCGAACTTCTTGGTCGGGGCGAACTGCCACAGGATCGGTCCGAGCTTGGGGCCCAGCTCGGTCAGGCCGCTGCCGACGAACTTGCCGACCGACTCGCCCGCCTCGGCCAGCACCTTGCGGTTGGTCGTGAAGCGGAGCGCCTTGACCGAAAAGACGAAGCCCTCGGGGGTCTCGCTCCGCCACTTGGCGAAGGTCGAGGGCGCCTGGGTGCGATAGTAGGTGCCGTTGATCTCGATGGCGGTCAGCTTCGAGCTCGCATAGGCGAGCTCCTTGGCCTGGGCCAGCTTGTCAGGGAAGAACACCCCCCGCCACGGCTCATAGGTCCACCCGCCGACGCCGACGCGGATTCGCCCGGGCGCCGCGGAGGCCATACTCAGTAGGCCAGTTCGTCGAACACCCGCCGCACGTCGCCCTGCCAGGGGCCGTGGTAGAGTTCGAGCAGGCGTTCGGCTTGGGTGACGCCGCTGGCGGCTATGGCCTCAAGTTCGCGCAGGTAGCCGGTCTCGTCGGAGCCCGCGCCGTCGTGACGCTCGCGGCGGGCCAGGCCAGCCTTGGCGATGGCGACCATGTCCTTGGCCACGTCCTGGACCGAGCGGCCGGCGATCTGGGCTTTCAGCCCGTGGCGCGCCGCGTCGGGGCGCAGGCCGTTGCGCTCCTCCGCCGTCCAGCCCTTGCACAGGTCCCAGGCCGCCTCGAGGGCGGCGCCGTCGTAGAAGATGCCCGTCCACAGGGCCGGCAGGGCGCACAGGGCGCTCTGGGGGCCGGCGTCGGCGCCGCGCATCTCCAGATAGGTCTTCAGCCGCACCTCGGGGAACAGGGTCGACAGGTGGTCGACCCAGTCCTTCATCGTCGGCCGCTCGCCCGGCAGGGCCGGCAGTTCGCCGTTCATGAAGGCGCGGAAGGACTGGCCCGAGGCGTCGATGTACCGGCCGTCGCGCTTGACGAAATACATCGGCACGTCGAGCGCGTGGGTCGCGTAGTCGCCGTAGCCGAAGCCTTCCTTGAAGGCGAAGTCGAGCATGCCGGTGCGGGCGGCGTCGGTGTCCAGCCACACCGCCGCCCGGGCCGACAGCCAGCCGTTGGGGCGGCCCTCGGTGAAGGGGGAGTTGGCGAACAGGGCGGTTACGATCGGCTGCAGGGCCAGGCTGACCCGCAGCTTCTTGATCATGTCCGCCTCGGACGAATAGTCGAGGTTGGCCTGCACCGTGCAGGTGCGGAACATCATATCGAGGCCCTTGGACCCGACCTTGGGCATGTAGGCGCGCATGATCTTGTAGCGGCCCTTGGGCATGACCGGGATCTGCTCGCGGGTCCAGACCGGCGAAAAGCCCAGGCCCACGAAGCCGATGCCGAGTTCGTCGGACACTTCGCGGGTCTCGCGCAGGTGCCGGCTGGTCTCGCCGCAGATGTCGTGGATGGTCTCCAGCGGAGCGCCGGACAGTTCGAACTGGCCGCCGGGCTCCAGGCTGATGTTCTCGCTGTTGCGGGACAGGGCGATCAGGGTGTCGCCGGCGTCGCCGGCCTCATAGACGCCCTCCCAGCCGAACCGCATCATGCCCTTCATCAGGGCCTCGATGCCGACGTCGCCATAGTAGGGGACCGGCGCATAGGAGCCGATCTGGAAGCCGAATTTCTCGTGCTCCGCGCCGACGCGGAAATCACTTGGGGGCTTCTCGCCCGTGGCGATGTGAGCCGCGAGATCGGCGAGCTCCAGAGGGCGGTCGTCCAGCACACATTCCCCCAAAGGAGCCTCCCGGACCCCCAATGGGGCCTCCCAGAGGGCGAACCTATCCGCCCAACAGCGCCGCATGACAGCGGCGCCGCCACTTAAGCAGAGCAGCCGTCGTGCTCAAGCGTCATTTTGTACCGCTCTGCTGGCTGCCGGCGCCCAGTCCCCGAGCACGGCCTGCCACAAGGTCAGCGCCGAAATGGCCGCGGTGTCGGCCCGCAGGATGCGCGGGCCCAGGGTCACCGGCGTGACGAAGGGCAGCGACCGCAGCCGGCTCCGCTCCTCGGGATCGAAGCCGCCCTCGGGTCCGATCAGCACAGCCCAGCCGCCGTGGCCAAGCCCCGTTGTTTCAAGGGCTTGCCGAACCGGGCGGGCGCGGCCCGTATCGCCGCCCCACGCCTGCGCCGGGTCGTCGCCGGCCTCATCGCAGAACATCAGCCGTCGCACCTGCGGCCAGTCCTCCAGCAGCTTGTCGAGGCGCTCCGGCGCCGCGATCTCGGGCACGTCCATCCGGCCGGTCTGCTCGGCCGCTTCGGTGGCGATGGCTTGCAGCCTGGTCACCTTGACGTGATCGGAATTGGTCCGCCGCGTGACGATCAGACGGACCCGCCGGCAGCCGAGCTCGGCCGCCTTCTCGACGATGGTCTCCAGCCGCGCCCGCTTGACCAGGGCGACCACCAGCTCGAGGTCGGGCGGCGCCGCCTGGGCGCGGGTGTTGGTCTGGACCCTGAGGATACAGCCACGCCTGGAGATCTGCTCGACCGCCGCGCGCCACTCCCCGTCCCGGCCGTTGAACAGCAGGACTTCGCCGCCCAGGGTCTGGCGCATGACGTTGACGAGGTAGTGCGCCTGTTCCTGCGTCGGCGCGATCGCCACGCCCGCGGCCAGATCGGATTCCACGAAGAGACGGATCATCGGCTTCTCTTATTTCCGCTCATCCCCGCGGAAGCGGGGACCCAGGTTTTAGCCGCCGCACTCCCCGCAAAGAACTGGGTCCCCGCTTCCGCGGGGATGAGCGGAGGGTGGGTCAACCCTCCGCGCTTACGGCCTGGGGGGATTTTAGACCACGCAGACGCAATCGCGGCGGCCGATCCTTGAACTTCAGCAGCGGCGCCTCGATCAGCTTCCACGACAGGGCCGCCAGGCCCAAGGCCAGGGCGAAGGAGAACAGGGCCTCGACCCCTTCCACGGGGCGAATGTCCCATCCCGCCTGGGCCGCCAGCCGGCCGACGATCCGGCGGGGCAGGAGGTTGTGGTAGAGATAGAAACCGTAGGAGATCTGGCCGAAATAGACGATCGGCCGCCATTCGAGCGCGCGCACCAGCCGGCTCTCCTGGTTCATATAGACCCCCGCCAGGGCGGCGCAGGCCAGAAGGGTCGCCGCCCACAAAGGCCCGGCCGAGACCAGGCTGGCCACGATCGGCTCGAACAAGGGCAGCTTGTCGAAGCCGTAGATGAACACCGGCATCAGCAGCAGCGGGACAAGGGCCGGCCAGGTCAGCGCGCCGCTCCTGGCGCGCGCCGGCAGGCTCAGTCCCACCAGACCGCCGAAGGCCAGGGCCCCGAAATTGGTCAGGGGATGGACGTAGACGATCATGTCGCTCGCCTGGTCGGCCCGCAGCAGCAGGTCGTTGGTCAGGGCCGCCAGCACCACGGCGCCGCAGATCGCCTTTGCCCAGCGGCTGGGGGTGAACAGCAGGAGCGGCGCGGCGGCGAGATAGAACTGCTCCTCGACGGCCAGGCTCCAGAAGTGGCCGAAGCGGCCGACCCAGCGCCCCTCGACGAAGCCGAAATAGATGTTGGAGAGGTAGGCGTAGTGCCAGGGCGCCGCCTTCAGCGTCCAGTCGTGCACCAGGTGCAGGGCCCCGAGCGCCGTGAACAGCACCAGGCACAGGTAATAGGCCGGGAAGATGCGCAGGGTGCGTCGCCAGAAGAAGCGGCGAAGGCCGCCCAGGGCCGTCTGCAGCCCCGCCTCTATGCGCCCCCGCTCGTCCACCAGGATGCGCACGATCAGGAAGCCCGATAGGCAGAAGAACAGCCACACGCCATAGCCGCCGGTCGCATAGTCGCGACCCAGCGTCGTGTAGTGCTGCAGGAAGACGTAGAGGAGGGCCAGCGCCCTCAACCCGTCGAACCCCCTGATCCTGCCTAAAGAGCGCCGCTCCATAGGCGAACCCACGCCGCATCGCTGCGGCGCGGTCAAGGGGGCGAAAGGCGCATCAGGCTCAGCGCTTGCCGCGGAAGGTGGTGCGGGGCGGACCCATGCGGGGCGGACCTTCGGTCTTGTGGCGGAAGGTGATGCGGCCACGCTCAAGGTCGTAGGGCGTCATTTCGACCGTCACGCGGTCGCCGACCAGCGAGCGGATCTTGTTCCGCTTCATGCGCCCTGCCGTATAGGCCAGGACCATGTGGTCGTTGTCGAGGCGCACACGGAACCGGCCCTCAGGCAACAGCTCGGTGATTACGCCTTCGAATTCAAGAAAGTCTTCTTTGGACATGCAGCTCCGGGGCCGAAGTTCGGCGCCTCAATAACACATCCCCGAAGAGGCGCACGCAGCGCTTCTCCGGGGATGCCGAAATTAGGCGTTCTTCAGGTTGACGGCGGATTCCTTGCCGGTGCGGCGATCCTTCTCCAGCTCGTAGGAGAGGCGCTGGCCTTCGTTGAGGCCGTTCAGCTCGGACCGCTCAACCGCGGTGATGTGGACGAACACGTCCTTGCCGCCATCTTCGGGCTGGATGAAACCATAGCCCTTGGTGGCGTTGAACCATTTGACAGTACCGACGGCCATCTCAGTCTCCGTGCGAATGAACTCCCGGGAAGAGCCCCAGAGGAGCGCCGAATTCTGAGGGGTCGGCTTCTTGGTCGTCCGCGCGCATAGCGAGGCGGAGATAGAGGCGTAGCGCGAACAGAGATCGACAAACGCTAGATGGGGGTCTAGCGCGCGGAAGTCCATCATTTTTTCCCGCGCCAGGCGAGGCCCGGCACGGCGAAAACATCAGCCTTTCGGGCTCATCAGCCCGGCGAAACGGTCGAACAGATAGAGCGAATCCGTCGGGCCGGGACTGGCCTCCGGATGGTGCTGCACCGAGAACACCGGCCGATCCTTCAGCGCGATGCCGGCGTTCGAACCGTCGAACAGCGAGACATGCGTCTCCTGCACCGGTTCGGGCAGGCTGTCACGGTCTACGGTGAATCCATGGTTCATCGACACGATCTCGACCTTGCCGGTGGTCAGGTCCTTCACCGGGTGGTTCGCCCCGTGGTGGCCCTGGTCCATCTTGGTGGTCTTGGCGCCCAAAGCGAGGGCCAGCATCTGGTGGCCGAGGCAGATGCCGAACACCGGCTTGCCGCTGTCGACCAGCTTCCTGATCTCCGGCACGGCGTATTCGCCGGTCGCGGCCGGATCGCCCGGGCCATTGGACAGCAGCACGCCGTCGGGGTTGCGAGCCAGCACCTCCTCGGCGGTGGTGGAGGCGGGCAGGACGGTGGCCCGGGCCCCGATCGAGGTCAGGGCCCGCAGGATGTTGCGCTTGATCCCGTAGTCCAGCACCACGACCTCGAACTTCGGTTCAGGGCGCGGCTGGGCGTAGCCCTCAGGCCAGGACCACAGGCCCTCGTCGAAGCTGAACGGCTGCAGGCAGGTGGCGTCCTTGGCGAGGTCGAGGCCGACCAGGCCGGTCCAGGCGCGCGCCTTGGCGAGCAGGTCGTCGAGGTCGAACTGGCCATTGGGCGAGTGGGCGATCACCGCGTGCGGCATGCCGTTCTCGCGGATCACCCGGGTCAGCTGCCGGGTGTCGACGCCGGCCAGGCCGACCATGCCGCGCCGCTTCATCCACTGGTCGAAGTCGCCGGCCTGGCCGCGGTCGGCGCGCCAGTTGGCCGGCGGGGTGGGGACCTCGCGGAAGATGGCGCCGCGGGCCGTGGTCCGCGCGCCCTGGCCGAACTGCTCCACGTCCTCCAGGTTCACGCCGACATTGCCGACGTGGGGGAAGGTGAAGGTGACGATCTGGGCCATGTAGGAGGGGTCGGTCAGGATCTCCTGGTAGCCGGTCATGGCGGTGTTGAAACACACCTCGCCGACCGCCTCGCCGGGGGCTCCGACGCCGATCCCCTGCAGGACCGTGCCGTCGGCGAGCACGAGAACGCCGGTCGCGCCGGGCATGAGCTGGGCGGGCATGGTCAGCCTCCTTCGAACGGCATGGGCGCGGGAATACGCGGGATCGGCTCCCATATAGGCGCAAACCGCGAGGGGCGCCGGGTCACAGGAGCAAACGGCCGCGTGTTTAGGGACCACGCGGGGTGCGGTCAACCACGCCCCGCTCACCGGCGGTTAACCGCTTGAGAGCCTAATCGCCGGATGGCCGAACCCGCCCGTCAGCATCCTGAAGCGTCGCCGCAGATCGGCCGGGCGCGCCTGGCGCTGATCAAGCGCCTGGCCGACGTGGTCTGCCTGCCGACCAGCCGGGTCAACGGCTTCGAACGCTCGATGACCGGCGACCTGCTGGTCGAGATGTTGCGCGAGGCCTCGCCGGCCGAGCGGCTGCGGGTGTCCAAGCGCCTGGCCAACCTCACCGACATCCCCAATCCCCTCCTGCGCCTGTTGCTGCGCGACACGCCCGAGGTCGCGCGCCCGCTGCTGGAGGACGGCGCCTCGCTCACCGACAGCGACCTGATCAGCTGCGTCCGCGACGCGGGGCCCGAGCACAGGCGGATCATCGCCGCCCGCCGCCACGTCAGCGAGATGGTGTCCGAGGCCCTGGTCGAACACCTCGAGCCCTATGTCATCGAGCCCCTGCTGCAGAACGAGGGGGTCAAATTCAGCCAGGCGGCGATCGAGACCGTGGTCGCCGCGTCGCGCTTCCATCACGCCTATATCCCGCTGCTGCTGCGCCGGGCCGAGCTGAAGCCCAGCCACGCCTATGTTCTGTTCTGGTGGGCCGAACCGGACGCGCGCCGGACTATCCTCACCCGTTTCGCGGTCTCTCGCGAAGTGCTGCAGGACGCGTCCGGGGACGTCTTCCCCCTGGCCGCCTCCGAGGGCTGGCAGGACCCGCTGGTGCGCAAGGCGCTGCAGTTCATCGAACGCCGCCAGCGCAACCGCGCCGCCATCGAAAAGAGCCCCTATTCGTCGTTGGAGGAAGCCGTCGGCCTGGCCCAGGCCGGCATGACCCGGACCCTGGCCAGCGAAATCGCCTATCTGTCGGGGCTCAAGCCCATGACCGGGGCCAAGATCATGACCGACCCGTGCGGCGAGCCCCTGGCCATCCTGTGCAAGGCCACCGGCCTGCCCCGCTCGGCCGTTCGCGCCCTGTGGCGCGGACTGAAGCGGCCCGAGACCGATTCCGAAGGCGCCCTGTGCCCGGCGCTGGAGCGGACCCTGACCGTCTACGACATGATGGCGGTGGATCGGGCCCAGACGGTGCTGCGCTACTGGAACTGGGCCCTGTCCTCGGCCCTCACCCCCACCCTGGTGCGGGCGATCCGCTCCGGCGACGACGACGCTGTGGACGAATATTCACTGCCGCAGAGGGCCGCGATGCTGGCCCTTGCCGACGATTTCGGCAGTTAAGCCTTTCAAATGACGCAAAGAACGTGGGGCATAGAAATCAGCCCCTCATGAATAATATGCGACCTCGTTCGCCCGTTGTCAGTCAACACAAAGGTCTGTAAGTGAGCCTCGGGCTCGCTATGGGCCGGCAGCGATTGTTGAGTCCCTGCGGGGGCTTTATGCGGACACGGCGAGAGCATGCAAGACCGACCTGAACTGATCGAGATGACGGCGGAAATCGTCGCCTCTTACGTAGCGTCCAACAATGTCGCCGCGGCCGACGTGCCCGGCCTGATCCAGAGCGTCCACCGCGCCCTGTCCGGCGTGGCCAGCGGCGGGGATCCGGAGCCGGCCGAGGCCAAGGAGCCCGCCGTCCCGATCAAGAAGTCGGTGACCCCCGACTTCCTGATCTGCCTGGAGGACGGTCGCAAGTTCAAGTCGCTGAAGCGCCACCTGCGCACCAAGTACAACCTCTCGCCCGAGGATTACCGGGCCAAGTGGGGGCTGGCGAAGGACTATCCGATGGTCGCCCCCAACTACGCCCGCGCCCGCTCGGACCTCGCCAAGCAGATGGGTCTGGGCCAGGGCGGCCGGAAGCCGCGCTAGGGGGCTTCGCCCCACCCCGCCGCCGGAGGGCGACCGTGGGCGAAGCTGATCCTCGCTCCCCTGTCGACCGGCGCGAGTGATCGCACGGCGGGAGACGAGCGCGCCCCTCAACCTCGGCGCGACAAATGACCTCTGCACCGAATCGAAAATCCGCTTCCCCCGATTCGCTGGTTAAGGCATCGTAAGCATCGGGATTCCAAGGGGTTGGGGAGAACTTCGAAGATGTTGGCGCAAATGGGGGTTTCCCCCTCCGCCGCTCGAAGTCACGAGGAGCTGTTCAGCTACTGGACCTCCTTGCGCGAGGAGGGCCGCCTGCCCTGCCGCGCCCAGATCGATCCGGACCGCTTCCGCCGCCACCTGCCCACAGTCAGCCTGATCGATGTGCGCCGGCATCCACGCGACTATCGCCTGCGCCTGGCCGGCACCGGCCTCTACGGCGTCTATGGCGGAGAGATCACCGGCAAGCGGCTGCAGGACGTCTATACCGACGAGGCGGCCGAGTACTGGCGCGGCGAGCTCGACAAGATCGTCGACGAGGGCCGCCCAGCGGTGGGCTGCCATTCCCTGTCGTGGCGCGGGGCCGCCCATCAGTCGATCCTGTGGATCCGCCTGCCCCTGGCCACCGACGGCAAGCGGGTCGACATGATCCTGGGCTATGATCACGTGCTCGGCGCCGGCGGCGACTACCGCGTCAGCGGCATCCGCGCGGCCTGAGGCCCGCTGGCGCCCCTACTCCAGGCGCTCCTCCAGCATCTCCAGCACCATCTGCACGCAGGCCAGCCTGACGCCGGGCCTGTCGGTCACGGTGAACCGGCAGCGGCGGTGCAGGGTCTTGCCCTCGCGCATCGCGCTGGCGAAGTGCACCAGGCCGGGGATCGACTCTGGGCCGCCCGGCCCCGCATAGCCGGTGACCGAGACCGCGATGTCGGCGGCCGAGCGTTCGATCGCGCCTTCGGCCATGGCCCGGGCCACGGGCTCCGACACGGCGCCCGGGCTCTCCAGCAAGACCGTCGGCACGCCGAGCAGCTCGTGCTTGGCCGCGTCGGTATAGGTGACGAACCCGCGATCGAAGGCGTGGCTGCACCCGGTTACGTCGGTCAGCAGGGAGGCGACGAGGCCGCCCGTACAGCTTTCCGCCGTCGCCAGGGTCAGCCCCCGGTCGCAGACACGCCTGAGCAGCCCCTCGATGCGGGCGTCCAGGGCGTCAGGCAGGGCGGGATAGAGGGTTTCGGGCATGGCGAGGTCCCAACCCCCAGCCGACGCCCGCGTTCCCCCGAGTTCAGCCCTTCCGCGCCAGGAGCCTCAGGCGGCCCACGATCATGTCCTGGGGGAACCCGTAGCCCAGCGGCTCCACGAACTGCCCGCGCCGATCGAACAGATAGATCGTCGCGGTGTGGTCCATCGTGTAGCCGCCCTCTCCCGTATCGACCTTCCGGTGATAGACCCGGTAGGCCTTGGCTGCCCGATCGACCTGCTCGACCGTGCCGGTAAAGCCCTGGATCCGCGGATCGAAGCTCGAAAGGTAGAGCTTCATCTGCTCGGGCGTGTCGCGCTCCGGGTCGACCGACACGAAGACGACGTTCAGCTTGTCCGCGTCGGGTCCCAGGGTCTTCAAGGCGGCGGTCAGCTCCGCGAGCGTGGTGGGGCACACCTCCGGGCAGAAGGTGAAGCCGAAGAACACGACCGTCGGCTTGCCGAGCAGCGACGCCTCGGTCACCGGGCGTCGCTCGGTATCGATGAGCTGGAACGGGCCGCCGATTCTGATCGAGCTTTCGGGGGCGGCCTTGGTGGCCGGTGGGGGACGGTCGCAGGCGGCGAGGGCGTAGATCAGGCCGAGGCAAAGGATGAGCGCGCGCATCAGTGGTGGCCCATCCCCGACATGGCCCCGGGCGTTGGCGCGGACCGGACCGGCGCCGTCACCACGGCCGGCGGCGCCTTGGCGAACCGCAGGGTGAGCCTCACCGTCCCGCCCGCGGCGAGCGGCGCCTTGGGTCCGATGATCATCAGGTGCTCGGCGCCGGGGCGTAGGGCCACCGCCTTGCCGGCCGGGAGGTCGAGACCGTCGATGAGACGGCGCATCCTCATCACGCCGTCGGTCATCGACATGGTGTGGATCTCGCCGTGGTCGGCGGCGGGCGTCTCGACCGCGACGAGGCGGTCGTCGGCGCGGGCCGTCAGGGTGACGAAACAGCCCCCGGCCAGGGCCCCGACCGGAGCGGCCCGGCACCATGCATCCCTGACCTCGACCGGGCTGGATGCGGCGAAGCCGGGAGAAGGCGCGATCGCCACGAGAGCGAGGCCGGCGAGCAAAAGGCGGCGAGGGGTCATATGCGGGCCTCCATGGCCGGACGCAGGGCTGAGGCCGCGCGCCTGATGACGAGATCGAGGGTGAGGACGATGACGAGCGAAGCGCCGACGAGGGGGTAGAGGACGCCCAAGGGGACGACGACGGCGGCGAGGGCGATGTAACCTCGACGGCCGACGGGCCGCGGCGGCGCGGCCAGCCGTCCTTTCGGACGACGTTTCCACCACATGACAAGCGCGGACAGGCCGAGCAGCCAGACCGCGACGCATCCCGCCGCCATGACCAGCTTGTTGAGCAGGCCGAACTGGTCGCCCTGGTGGACGGCGATGCCCCATTCGATCGCCTGGGCGGCCGGGCCGAACTGGCCGTAGCCGATGTCGGCGAGGGCGCGCCCGTCCGTCCCGTCGAGATAGAGGGTCCGGCTCCGCTCCACCCTCGCCGGGGTGTGGGAGGCCGACCACGCCTTGCCGGGCTCCCCCGGTATGGAGAGGACGTAGGGCCGGAGCAGGCCGGCCCGATCGACGCGGGCGACGGCGTCGTCGAGACGAAGCGCCTGAGCGGCGTGACCGGCGTGCATCTCCATGTCTTGCAGCGCCCACGGCACGGCGGCCTCGGTCTTGTGCCCAGGGCCGTGGCTCCACGCCTGGCCCCCGGCCGGCGCGGCCGGGCGGCCCCAGCCGGCCGCGTTGGTGACCTTGCGCACCTCCTGGCCCCACACCGCCGACCACGGCATGCCCGTGACGGCCAGGAAGACGATGACGGCGCCGGCGAAGAGGCCGGTGACCGCGTGCAGGTCGCGCCAGAACAGTCGCCGCCGCGGCCCGCCCCGGATGGTGACGACCCCACCGTTCCGCCCCCGGGGCCACCACAGCACGATCCCCGTGGCCACCATCACGATCGCCCAGCCCGCCACGATCTCGACGAGCAGGTTGAACACCGGACCGGCGATATCGAGACTGTGCAGGCGCTTGACCACCTGCATCACGCCGCCGTCCGGCGTGGACCCAAGGACGCGGGCGCGGTGGGGATCCACGTAGACCGCGCGGCGCGCCCCGTCCGGGGCTTCGACCACCAGCTTGGCGGACCGGGAGGGATCGGCGGGCGGCGTGACCTGCACCAGGCGCCCGGGAACGGCCGACGCCGCCGCCTTGGCCCACGCCTCGGGGCTCGTCGACGTCGCCGCCGGCTGAACGGTCAGGAGACGTCCGTAGACGACACCGTCGATCTCGTCCTTGAACAGATAGAGCCCGCCGGTGAAGGCCATCAGCATGAGCATCGGCATCACCAGGAGGCCGGCGTAAAAGTGCCACCGCCAGAACGCCTGGTAGACGGCGCCGCTGGCGACCTCAGCCGGTCGGATTTCGGATCTAGCCATTGGATTATGTCCGGATAGGGCGGCGGGCGATCACCCACCGCCGGGCTGATCTGGGGGGTTAGAACGCCACCGTGACGCCGCCGAACACCGAGCGGCCGTCTCCGGGCCAGTAGTAGCCCGTGGCCGCCAGGGCGGTGATGGCCGGCTGGACGTTAGAGACGTAGGCCTTGTCGGCGAGGTTCCTGGCGTCGACGAACAGGGTGATCGTCTCGTTCACCGTCCAGCCGGCGTTGAGGTTCCAGACGGCGTATGAGGGCGAGCGGGTGGTGGTGTTGAAGTCCACCCACAGGCGCGACGCCGACCACTCGACCGACGGCGCTACGAACCATCCGGCGGGGTGCTCATAGCGCAGCTCCGCCCGGTAGAAGTGCTTGGGCGCGACCGGCAGGCGGTTGTCGCCGTACTCCACGTCTCCGTCGAAGCGGAAGTCTGAGAAGGTGTAGGTCTGGCGCAGGCGGAGCTGCGGCGTGATCCGCCAGTCCAGCGCCGCCTCGATCCCCTGGTGGATCGTCTTGTCCGCGTTGAAGGTCTGCGCTGGGATCGACGGATTGACCGTGTACTGCAGCAACTCTCCATCGATCCAAGCCCGGTAGACGGTGACGTCGAAGGTGAAATGCCCCCGGCGGCCGCGGGCCCCAGCCTCGGCGGTCCAGGCCTTCTGCGCCTGGACCGGCGAGAAGCCGCTGTTGGTAGGGCTCATCGCGCCGAGGTTGGGCGGCTCGACGGACTTGGTGAGATTGCCGAACAGCTGGACGTTGTCCGGGCCCTCCCACAGGAGGCCGATACGGGGCGCGACCCAGTCGTAGTCCTTCTTGGCCTGGAGGTTGAAGGTCGAGGCCACGCCCGGCACGCGCACGCTGGTGTAGTCCCGCCGGGCGGTCCCCCAGGTCGCGCCCCCGACGAGCGCCAGCTGCTCCGTCACGAACAGCCGTCCCTCGGCGAAGACGTCGCTCGCGCCGGCGTTCTGGTACGACAGCGACCGCAAGGCGCCGCGGGCGCCGGCGATGTTGACCCAGAAGTGGGAGTCGAGGTCGCCGGTGCGCAGCCAGGCGCCGGCGTAGCCGTCGGCGCGCATGCCGCCGAGGTCGCCTTCCCAATGCAGCCGGGCGAAGGCCCCGTAGTTGCGGCTCTTCTGGTCGATGACCTGGAAGATCGGGTGATCGAGGTCCTTCCAGGTGGCGTAGGCCGCACCCTCGAACACGGTGTGCGCGTCCAGCCGCCAGGTCGTCCGCAGCGATCCGCGAACGCCGCGCTGGTTGCGGCCCTGGTCGTTATTGTAGTTCGCCGCCGTCGCCTGGCGCGGGTCGGCCTGGAACTGGGCCCAGGTCAGGGCGCCCGGAATCTCCTGGTTGATGTTGGAGCCGTTGACGATCAACCGCACCTCGCGATCCTCGCCGAAGCTGCGGCCAACGTTGAGCGAACCGAACTGGATGTTCTGCTGGCTCTGCGGCCGCCACCCCTGCTGGCGCTGGTTGGTGCCCGCGACGAAGACGTCCCAGTCCCCGGACTGACGCGCCAGCTGGACGTTCTCGCGATGGAGCCCGAACGATCCGCCGTCGAGCCGGACCTGATTTTCGAACCCCGCCGTCTTGCCGTTGGGCGTCACCATGTTGATGGCTCCGCCCAGCAGGGCGCCGCCGAACCGCAGGGCGTTGCCCCCGCGGTAGACTTCCACATAGCGGGTCAGCAGGGGGTCGGCGATCTGGCTGTCGCCGTAGCCGTCCGCCTCGTTGAGCGGCACCCCGTCCTGGGCGATCAGCAGGCCCCGGTTATGGTTGGCGTTGCCGAGCCCGGAGCCGCGGATCGAGATGCGGATGTCGCCGCCCCACTTCTTCTGGGCGTAGACCCCGGGCGCGTCGCGCAGCATGTCGTCGAGGGCCAGGGTCTGGCGGCGGGCGAAGGATTCCTGAGAGATGACCGACACCGCGCCGGGCGTCTCGGCAAGCCGCTGGCGGGCGTCGCCGACCACCGGCGGGTCCTCGGGATCGCGCACAGCGGTGACGATCACCGAATCGACGTTCGGCGGCGCCTGGGCGCAGGCGATTGCGGGAAGGCCGAGGCCGAGCAGGGCGCTCGAGGCCACGAGAAGGCGTTTCATAAATTATGTCCCCCGGCGATCGGAGGACCGCCGTCATGATGCAGAAGCAAGGAGGCGCGCGGGCGATGGGCCCGCGGCGCCGGCTGTTCAGATCAGGACGGTGGGTGGGCCGGTGGCTGGCGGCGGCGGCGCGGCCAGGCCGCGGCCTGGCGCGACATCGGTTTGCGGATTGGACAGCGCCGGAACAGGGGCCGGGCCGAACGGCGCCGCCAGCAGAGTCAGCGCCGGAGCGTCCGCCAGGCCATGGCCGGCGAACACGCAGGGCGCGTCATGCTCCTGGGTGTCGGACGGCGCCTTCTCGGAACCCTTGGGATCGGCCCAGTCGGCGGAGACCGTCTGCTTTCCGTCGGGCGAACAGATCACGATGGCGAACGACCCGGAGGACGCCTCGCCCATCATGAAGCCGGACGGGATCATCACCCGCATGACGAGCGCCATCAGCACCAGCGTCAGGAGGACGGGGCGTCTGGACCACGATCGCGGGGATGCGGCGGCGTTCACGGCCGCCGTGCTAGCCCAAACGTCGGCCGTTGTCAGCCCACGCTTCGCGCACCTTGCCTGGACCGCGATGAACGGCGACGCTGCCGACATGCAGCTGGCCCTGAGCCCCGAGGAAACCGCCGCGGTCTGGACCAGCCTGGAAGTCGGCCTGCGCGCTGTCGCCGTCGGCTTGCCCCTGGCCGTGCTGACGGCCCTAATGTTGGTGCGCGGGCGTTTTCCCGGCCGCAGCGTGCTCAACGCCGCCGCCCACGCGCCCCTGGTCCTGCCCCCCGTGGTGGTCGGCTACCTGCTGCTGCTGGCCTTCGGGGTGAACGGGCCGATCGGCCGCCTGCTCGACCAGGCGGGGGTTCGGCTGGTGTTCACCTCCGCCGGCGCCTCCCTGGCGGCCGGCGTCATGGCCTTTCCCCTGATGGTGCGGGCCGTGGCCCTCTCCCTCGACGCGGTGGACCCCAAGCTGGAGGAGGCGGCCCGCAGCCTGGGGGCCGGGGGGCTGGACCGTTTCTGCAGCATCACCCTGCCGCTCAGCGCGCCGGGGGTGCTGGCCGCCGCCATCGTCGGCTTCGCCGCCTGCCTCGGCGAGTTCGGGGCGGTGATCACCTTCGCCGCCAATGTGCCCGGCCAGACCCAGACCCTGCCGCTGGCCATATACGCCGCCCTGCAATCGCCGGACGGCGACGCCGCCGCCATGCGGCTGGCCGGCCTGTCCTTCGCCATCGCCTTGGTCGCGCTCTTCGCCTCCGAGATCGTCGCCCGCAGGGCCGGCCGCTGGATCGGCCGATGAGCGAAGCCGCCCTGACCGTACGGGCCGAAAAGGCCCTGGGCGCCTTCCGCCTGGACGCCGAATTCGAAGCCGCGCCCAAGGGCGTGACCGCCCTCTTCGGCGCCTCCGGCGCGGGCAAGAGCACGGTGCTCGCCGCTGTCGCCGGCGCCCTGCGCCCCGACCGGGGCCGGATCGCCCTCAACGGCCGGGCGCTATTCGACGCCGAGGCCGGGATCGACCTGCCCATGGAGCGCCGGGCGATCGGCTGGGTGTTCCAGGACGCTCGGCTGTTCCCCCACCTCAGCGTGGCCGCCAACCTGCGCTACGGCCTGCAGCGGGCCCGGGGACGGGCTCTACGGGTGGGGATCGACGAGGTGGCGGCGGTGCTGGGCGTCGAAGCCCTGCTGGAGCGGCGCCCCCGCGACCTGTCCGGCGGCGAGCGCCAGCGGGTCTCCATGGGCCGCGCCCTGCTGAGCCAGCCGGACCTGCTGCTCATGGACGAGCCGCTGTCGGCGCTGGACGCCCTGCGCAAGTCCGAGATCCTGCCCTTCCTCGAGCGGCTGAAGGCGACTTTCGACCTGCCGATCCTCTACGTCACCCATTCCTTCGCCGAGGTGACGCGCTTGGCCGACCGGCTGGTCGTGATGGACGGCGGCAAGGTGGTGGCGCAGGGACCACTCGCGGCGGTCCTGGCCCGGCCCGATCTGCCGCTCCTGGCCGGACGCAGCGACGCGGCCAGCGCCCTTGAAGCGGTGGTGGCCAGCCACGATCCGGCGCGGGGCCTGACCCACCTGCGGGTGGGGGACGCCGAGCTTCTTACCCCCAGCCTCGACAAGCCCGAGGGCGCCGCCGTCCGCGCCCTGGTCCTGGCCCGCGACGTGCTGATCGCGGTGGAGGAGCCGCGCGGCCTGTCGGCCCGCAACGTCCTGGCCGCCCGCATCGCCCGCCTTGACCCCCGGGCCGACGGGACGGTGCTGGCCAGCCTCGCCCTTTCCGGCGCGCCGGACGCCGTCGTGCTGTCCGCCGTCACCCGCGACGCCGTCGAAGCCTTGTCCCTCGCCCCCGGGCTCGCCGTCTGGGCGGTGGTGAAGTCAGTGGCGGTGGAAGGGGCGCGCGGCGGCGGATTGCTCTCGGCTCTGGACGACTAGCGTCGCTTCGGGGTTGGCGCGGGCGCCTCACCCGGTGCATGGTCCGGGCGTGTCAGTCCAGAAAGCCAATCGCAAGACCATCCTGATCGTCGACGACGACGACGATCTGCGCTCAGCCCTGGCCGAGCAAATCTCGCTTGAGGATGAGTTCACCGCCGTCGAGGCCTCGACCGGCGAGGCGGGCATCGCCGCCGCCCTGGCCCAGCGTCCCGACCTGATCCTGCTCGACGTCGACCTGCCCGACATGGACGGCCGCCAGGTCTGCCGCCGCATGCGCGAGGCTGGAGTGCGCAACCCGGTGATCATGCTGACCGCCGCGGCGGCCGACGCCGACACCATCGAAGGGCTGGAGGCCGGGGCCAACGACTACGTCACCAAGCCGTTCCGTTTCGCCGTCCTGGCCGCGCGCATCCGCGCCCAACTTCGCAGCCACGAGCAGTCCGAGGACGCGGTGTTCAAGGTCGGGCCCTATGAGTTCCGCCCCGCCGCCAAGCTTCTCGTCGACGAGAAGGCCCGAAAGATCCGCCTGACCGAGAAAGAGACCAGCATCCTGAAGTACCTCTACCGCGCCGGGCCGAACCCGGTGTCGCGGGAAGAGTTGCTGGCGGAGGTGTGGGGCTACAACGCGGGCGTGACCACCCACACCCTTGAGACCCATATCTATCGGCTGCGCCAGAAGATCGAGCCCGATCCGGCCACCGCGCGCCTGCTGCTGACCGAAGCCGGCGGGTATCGCCTGGCGCCTTAGACCCAGACCCCTTCATCGCGGCGGGAGCCGGGATTAGGCGGACAAGCTACCGCGACTCGTCCTCATCCTCGGCAAGCGCCTTGACCAGGTCGAGGACCCGGCGGCGCACACGGCCGCGCTTGAGCTTGGGGAACAGGGCGGCGAGTTCAAGGCCCTCCGGGGTCATCACCAGCTCGTGCATGAACTCCGAGCTGGAGTCCAAGGCGCCGCCAACGGTCGCGCCGCCGTCGGTCTCGGCCAGACCGTCGAAGAAATAGGCGACCGAAGTCTGCAGCGCGCGGGCGATTTCATAGAGCTTGGAGGCGGAAACCCGGTTTGCGCCGCGCTCATACTTCTGTACCTGCTGGAAGGTAAGCCCAAGCTGCTCGGCCAGACGTTCCTGGCTGACGCTCAGAAGCTTGCGCCGCATGCGAATGCGGGCTCCCACATGCAGATCAACGGGATTAGGGGCCCGTTCCAATTCAGCGAGATCTTCCATGCCGTTCGAAACACGCTTCCAGAGTCGACCAATGTCAAGCCAGACATATGCACTTTTGGCCCCCGGAAGGGCCGAACACAAAGTCCGTGACGGCTGCACGCGATGCGCAACCCCCCCAGGGCGCAAGGCGATCTGACGTTATGCTCCCTCTTAATTGGGGAGCAAATGCGATTCCCTTGAGGGCAGAACCTCAGTGGGCCAAATCAGCCGTCAAGCGATCCAGCACCATGCGTCCCGATGCCGTAGCGCGGAGCGCATCGGAGCCAGCCTCGATCAGGCCAGCCGCCTCAAACGTCCGCACGCGCTGACAGTGTCGAGAGATTCCAAGCGGCGCAAGCGACTCCCAGGCGACCCCTTCGACTGTTCTTAACCCCATCAAAAGACGCTCTTCCGCCTCGGCGGAAGGCGAAAGAGCCTCCCGCTCGCGCCAGGCGCCTCCTGCCTCCCTCAACCCTGAGATGTAGGAGGCGATTCGCGGCTCTGCCTCGGTGGCGATGCGACCCTGCGCCAAGGTGAGGCGGCCGTGGGCCCCCGGGCCGAGCCCGAGATAGTCTTCGCCCCGCCAATAGACGAGGTTGTGGCGCGAACGGGCCGCCGGGCCGCGGGCGTGGTTCGAGACCTCGTAGGCCTCGAAGCCCAGGCGCTCCAGCACCGCCTGGGTGGTCTCATAGAGCAGGGCCCCCGTGTCGGGGTCGGTGGCGGAGAAACGGCCTCGCCGGACCGCCCTGTCAAAGGCGGTCCCGGCCTCGATGGTCAGCTGGTAGGGCGAGATGTGCTCGGCCCCCAGCCCCTCGGCCTGCAGGAGGGTCTGTTCCCAGGCCGCCGCCGACTGGCCGGGCAGGGCGTAGATCAGGTCGAGGGACAGGCGGGGGAAGGCCTTGGCGCCCGCCTGAGCCGCTCGCCTGCCCGCCTCGGCGTCATGGTTGCGCCCCAGGAACGCCAAGGCCGCATCGTCCAGCGCCTGCACCCCCAGGGACAGGCGGTTGACCCCAGCGGCGGCGAAGGCGGCGAAGCGGCCGGCTTCCGCATCGGTCGGATTGGCCTCGAGGGTGACCTCCAGCGGACCGTCCTCGCCCCACAGGCGCCGGGCCAGGGCGATCAGCCTTCCGGCGTCGTCGGGCTCCATCAGCGAAGGGGTGCCGCCGCCGAGGAAGATGGAGACCAGCCGGCGCGGCCCCAGCATCGCCGCCTGGGCGGTCATGTCGGCGGCGATGGCCTCGACCAGGGCCGCCTGCTCGGCCCTCCTGCCCCGGTCGCGCACCACGTTGAAGTCGCAGTACGGACAGATGCGCGCGCAGTAGGGCCAGTGGATGTAGACCCCGAGCGGCGCGGGGCCGGACATCAAAACAGCGCCGCCTTCAGGGCCGCGAAGGCCTTGGCCCGGTGGCTGATGGCGTTCTTGGCGGCGGCGTCCATCTCGCCGAAGGTCTCGGACCCGCCCTCGGGGATGAAGATTGGGTCGTAGCCGTGACCGCCCGTCCCGCGGCCGGGGAAGGTCAGGGTCCCCTCCACACGGCCCTCCACGGCCACGACAGGACCGTTCGGCCAGGCCACAGCCAGGGCGCAGGTGAACCAGGCCCGCCGGTCGTCCGAGCCTCGCGCCTTCAGTTCGCGCGCGATCCGGGCCATGGCGACGTTGAAGTCGCGCGAGCCGCCGGGCTCGATCTCGCCCCAGTCGGCCGACAACACGCCGGGATCGCCATCCAGGCCGGCGACGGAGAGACCTGAATCGTCAGCGATGGCGATCAGACCGCAGGCGTCGGCAGCCGCGCGGGCCTTGAGGATCGCATTGCCCACGAAGGTGGTCTCGGTCTCCTTCGGCACGGGCAGCCCGAGCGCCCCGGCCGCCACCGTCTCGAACCGCCCCTCCAGCAATTCCGCGATCTCGCGCGCCTTGCCGGCGTTGTGGGTCGCCGCGACAAGGCGCGTTCCGGGGGGAAGGGTCAGGGGCATTGCCTTACCCCACCGCCTTCAGCTGCAGGGCGCACAGGTCGGCTATGCCGCCGCGGGCGAGGCTGAACAGCTGCTCGAACTCCTCCTGGGAAAAGCCGCGCTTCTCGCCGGTGGCCTGGATCTCGACGATGGCGCCGGTCCCGGTCAGCACGAAGTTGGCGTCGGCCTCGGCGGCGGAATCCTCCTCGTAGTCGAGGTCGAGGACAGGAACGTCCTGGTGGATGCCGCAGGAAATCGCTGCGATCTGGTCGAGGATCGGGTCCTTTTTGATCAGGCCTTCGGCCAGCATGTAGTTGGTGCAGATTTTCAGCGCGACCCAGGCGCCGGTGATCGAGGCGGTGCGGGTGCCGCCGTCGGCCTGGATCACGTCGCAATCGACCACGATCTGACGCTCGCCCAGGGCCTTGAGGTCGACCACCGCCCGCAGGGAGCGGCCGATCAGGCGCTGGATCTCCTGGGTGCGGCCCGACTGCTTGCCGACGGCCGCTTCGCGGCGGCCGCGGGTGTGGGTGGCGCGGGGCAGCATGCCGTACTCGGCCGTCACCCAGCCCTGGCCCTTGCCCTTGAGGAAGCCGGGCACGCCCTCGTCCAGGCTGGCGGTGACCAGCACCTTGGTGTGGCCGAACGAGATCAGGCACGAGCCTTCCGCATAGCGTGTCACCCCCGTCTCGAAGGTCACGGCACGTAAGGCGTTGGGCTCGCGTTCGGAGGGGCGCATGGTATTCCTTGTACGGCGGCATGACCCGCCTTTTTTGCCGGTGGCTAAAAAGGCTCTTTTTCGAAAGTTTAGAGCCTGACAACCGCCGAAACCGGCATCCACTTTCGGCTGTCAGGCTCTAGACTTGCGCGGGCCTCACCGCCGCTTATCCTAAAGGGCGAGCGAGCGTCCACCTGCCAGTCGGAGCATGACGCCCTTCAACCCTGACCCAGCGCCAAGCTTCACCCGGTACGCCTCTCTGGCGGAACTGGACGGGCGCGCCCGCGACATCCTGCGCCGGGTGATCGAGACCTATCTCGAAACCGGCGAGCCGGTGGGCTCGCGCACCGTCTCGCGCGGGGGGCTGGCCCTGTCGCCGGCCTCGATCCGCAACACCATGCAGGACCTCGCCCACCTGGGCCTCCTCGGCGCGCCCCACTCCAGCGCCGGCCGGGTCCCGACCCACGCCGGCCTGCGCCTGTTCGTCGACGGCCTGCTGGAGGTGGGCGACCTGTCGGAGGAGGACCGGCGCGCCATCGACGCGCGCCTGGCCGCCCGGGGGCGCGACTTCGAGGAGGTGATGAACGAGGCCAGCTCGCTGCTGTCGGGCCTGGCCGGCGGGGCGGGGATCGTGGTGGCGCCGGTGCGCGACGCCGGTGTCCAGCACGTCGAGTTCGTGGCCCTGTCCGACGACCAGATCCTGGCGGTTATGGTGTTCGACGACGGCCTGGTCGAGAACCGGCTGATGCGCACCTCGCCGGGCCTGACCCCCTCGGCCCTGCAGAACGCCTCCAACTTCCTCAACGCCCGCCTGCATGGACGCACCCTCAGCGAGACCAAGGCCGAGGTCGGCGCCGAACTGCTGCGGGCCAAGGCCGAGCTGGACCAGACCGCCGCCCGCCTCGTCGAGGAGGGCCTCGCCGCCTGGGGCGGCGGCGGCGAAGGCGAAAACCGGGCCCTGATCGTGCGCGGCCGGGCCAACCTGCTCACCGACCCCGCCGCCCGCGAGGATCTGGAGCGGGTGCGCATGCTGTTCGACGACCTGGAGGAGAAGGAACAGCTGATCGGCCTGCTCGACGACGTGCGCGAGGCTGAAGGCGTGCGCATTTTCATCGGCGCCGAGACACGGCTTTTCTCGCTTTCGGGTTCCGCCGTGATCGCGGCGCCCTATATGACGGGCCGGCAGAAGGTGATGGGCGCGATCGGCGTGATCGGCCCGGCCCGTTTGAACTATGCCCGGATCATCCCGTTGGTGGACTACACCGCCCGGGTCCTGGGCCGCATGCTCGACGGCTGACCGCCTCAAGAGGGGTTCGCCGCGAAGGAGGCTTGAGTGGTTGACGAAGTCGAAGACGAATATCCCGAGGACATCGCCGCGGACGCGGCCGACGAGATCGAGGCCCTGCGCTCCGAGGTCGCGGCGCTGAAGGACCAGGCTCTGCGCTATGCGGCGGAGGCCGAGAACACCAAGCGGCGGGCCGAGCGCGAGGTCAACGACGCCCGCGCCTTCGCCATCCAGAAATTCTCCCGCGACCTGTTCGAGGTGGCGGACAACCTGTCGCGCGCGCTGCAGGCGGCGCGCAGCACCAGCCTGGGCGGGCATCCCGAGCCGGCGGTGAAGAACCTCGTGCTGGGGATCGAGATGACCGACAAGGCGGTCCAGGCCGCCTTCGAACGCAATGGCCTCAAGGCCATCAATCCCGCCCGCGGCGACAAGTTCGACCCGCACCTGCACCAGGCGGTGATGGAGCAGCCCGCCGACGACGTGCCCCCGGGCTCGGTGTCGGGGGTGATGCAGACCGGATACGAGTTGTTCGGCCGGGTCGTCCGCCCCGCCATGGTCGTGACCACGCCCAAGGGCCCGGCCGCAACGCCCGCCTCCAACGGCGCCTACGCCGAGGACGATTCCACCGGCGCGGCGGTCGACACCAAGGCCTGAGGCTCAGGGCGCGGCTTCGCAGCCGCGCCTTCTTCTTGCGTGCAGCACCATCCGGCTCCATCTGTTGCTGATGTTCATCCAGACCGAACCCACCCCCAACCCGCAGACCCTGAAGTTCCTGCCGGGCAAGGCCGTCACCGGAGAGGGCACCGCGGAGTTCCGCGACGCCGAGGCCGGCAAGGCCTCGCCCCTGGCCCTGGCCCTGTTCGAAATCGACGGGGTGGCGCGGGTCTTCTTCGGCCCCGACTTCATCACCGTGACCAAGGCGCCGGACGGGCTGGAGTGGCGACAGCTCAAGGCGCCGATCCTGGCCGCCATCATGGAGCACTACACCTCCGGCGCGCCGCTTTATGCGCAGGGCGACGGGCAGGCCGAGACCGGCGTCCACACCGATGGGGTCTATGAGGCCGACACCGCCCAGGTGGTTTCCGAGATCAAGGAACTGCTCGACACCCGCATCCGTCCGGCCGTGGCCCAGGATGGCGGCGACATCCTGTTCGACCGGTTCGAGCCCGAGACCGGCGTGGTGTGGCTGCACATGCGCGGCGCCTGCTCCGGTTGCCCCTCCTCGTCGGCGACGCTGAAGTCGGGGGTCGAGAACCTGCTCAAGCATTACGTCCCGGAAGTCACGCGGGTGGAGCAGGCGCTCTAGTTCAGGCTAAAGGGCGCGCACGATGATCGTGCTCGCAATCGACACCGCCCTTTCGGCAGCCCAAGCCGCCGTCGTCCGAGACGACGTGGTGCTGGCCGTCCTGTCCGAGCCGATGGAGCGCGGCCATCAGGAGCGGCTCGCCCCCCTGGTGGCTGAGACCATGGCCGCCGCGGGCGTGGCCTTCCCTGAGATCGACCGCCTGGCCGTCACCGTCGGCCCCGGCTCCTTCACCGGCCTGCGGGTCGGCATCGCCTTCGCCAAGGGGCTGTCGATCGCCCTTGGCAAGCCGTGCCTCGGGGTCGGAACCCTCGAGGCGCTGGCCGCCGCCTGCGGGCCGGGCTTCGTGGTCGCGGCCATCGACGGCCGGCGCGGCCAAATCTATCTCCAGGCCTTCGCCGACGGCGCCCCGGTCATGGCGCCGGACAGCCTTGACGAGACCGAGGCCGCCGCGCGCCTGGCCGAACTGCATTCGGGCGGTCCGGCCTGGCTGACCGGCCCTGGCGCGGCCTTGCTGGAGGGGGTCATCTCCGCCCGCCTCGATCCCCGCCCCTATCCCGACATCGCGGCCCTGGCCCTGTTCGCGGCAAGGGGGCGTGCGCCGGCCGCCCCCCCGCGGCCGCTGTACCTGCGCGCGCCGGACGCCCGCACCATCGCCGAGCGGGCGGCGGGATGATCCGGCGGCTGGCGCCCACAGGGGTCGAGTTCGAGGCCATGGCCGAGCTGCACGCCGAGGCCTTCGACCTGCCGTGGAGCGCCGACGACATGCTGGGTCTGTTCGGGGCGCCGGGGATGATCGCCATCGCCGCCGGCGACCTCGACGGTTTCATCCTGCTGCGGGTCGTGGCCGATGAGGCCGAGATCCTGACTTTGGCCGTCCGCCCCTCGGCCCGCCGCCGGGGCGTGGGGCTGGCCCTGGTCACGGCGGCCCAGGCCGCCGCGGCCGAACGGGGCGCCGACGCCCTGTGGCTGGAGGTCGCCGCCGACAATCCGGCCGCCCTGGCGCTCTACGACCGGGCTGCCTTCGATGAGGCCGGCCGGCGCCGCGGATACTATCGCCGGGCCGATGGAAGCCGCATGGACGCGCTCCTGATGCGCCGGGCGCTTAACACGGCGGTCGGTTCCGCATAATCTCCATGAAAGCGAAGGAGTTGCGAGTGGATCGCATAGAGAAGCTGTGCGCCGCCAAGGGCATGCGGATGACTGACCAGCGCCGGGTCGTGGCCAGGGTCCTGTCGCAGTCCCACGACCATCCGGACGTGGAGGAGCTGTACCGGCGCTCCTCCGCGGTCGATCCGCATATCTCGATCGCCACGGTCTACCGGACCGTGCGCCTGTTCGAGGAAGCCGGCATCATGCGCCACGACTTCCGCGACGGCCGCTCCCGCTATGAGGAGGCCACCGACGACCACCACGACCACCTGATCGACATGAAGTCGGGCGAGGTGATCGAGTTCGTCGACGAGGAGATCGAACGCCTCCAGCACGCCATCGCCGAACGCCTGGGCTACCGGCTCGTCGCCCACCGGCTGGAGCTCTACGGCGTGCCGATGGAGAAGAAGTCGTAATCACCGTCATTCTCGGGCTTGTCCCGAGAATCCAGTTGCGAGACGGCAGCCGATCTCGGCGCGACAATTGGAGATGCGGCGCTCTGGATTCTCGGCCCAAGGCCGAGAATGACGAGAGATATTGCGATCCCGCCCCGCGAACCTCATAACCCGCGGATGGACGCCCCCAAGCGCCTCTACATAAAGACTTACGGCTGTCAGATGAACGTCTACGACAGCGAGCGCATGGCCGACGTGCTGCGCCCGCTGGGGTATGCGATGGCCGACGCGCCCGAGGGCGCCGACCTGGTGGTGCTCAACACCTGCCACATCCGCGAGAAGGCCTCCGAAAAGGTCTATTCCGAGCTCGGCCGCCTCAAGGAGCTGCGCGACCTCAAGCTGGAGGCC
>NCED01000118.1 GCA_002280485.1 Caulobacterales bacterium 32-69-10 | reverse complement strand
ATCGGCTTCGTCTATCAGTTCCACCATCTGCTGGCCGAGTTCGACGCGCGCGACAATGTCGCCCTGCCGATGCGGATCGCGGGCATGAGCCTGGCCCAGGCCCGCGCCCAGGCCGAAGAGACCCTGACGACCCTGGGTCTCGGCGAGCGGCTGACGCACCAGCCGGCGCAACTGTCGGGCGGCGAGAAACAACGCGTCGCCATCGCCCGGTCCCTGGCCAACAAGCCGCGCCTGCTGCTGGCTGACGAGCCGACCGGCAACCTGGACCCGACCACCAGCCAGTCGGTGTTCGAATCCCTGCGCGACCTGGCCAAGACCACGGGCGTCGCCGCCCTGATCGCCACCCACAATATGGAACTGGCCGGCCACATGGACCGCGTCTTCGCCCTGAAGGACGGCCATCTGGAAGAACGGGCGGCCCAAAGCCAGGCCTATTGAGCCAGGCCTGCTGACCGCCAGCCGAAGCCTTCACCCCACGGCGGCGTCACCCCAGATGGCGCGCAGCCTCTGGGGCCGGCGGCAGCCCTGGCGATAGGCCTCGTAATGGGCGCGGTTGCGGCGGGCGTAGTCCTGATGCTCCGACCCGGCGGGCCAGAACCGCTGGGCCCCGACGACCGGGGTAGTGAAACTCTTGCCCAGAACGCGCATGGCCGCATCGCGTGACGCCACGGCCGCTACCCTCTGGTCCGCCGTGGCGAAGACCGCCGCGCGATAGGACGGGCCTTGATCGCAGAACTGGCCGTTCGGATCGGTCGGATCTATGGTGCGCCAATACCGATCCACCAGGGCGCGATAGCTGACGATCCGAGGATCGAACGTGACCTGAACCGCCTCCATATGGCCGGTGCCGCCGCGCACAACCTGCTCATAGGTCGGATTGGCGGTCTGGCCGCCGACGAAGCCCGACACCGCCGAACGGACGCCGGGCAGGCCGTCGAACGCCTTCTCCTCGGACCAGAAACAGCCGCCGGCGAAGACGGCCGTCTGAAGCGGCGTCGCGGCCGGCTGGGCTTCGGCGCGGTCGGTCCGGGGCAGGGCGGCGGTCGCCAGAACGGCCAGGGCGGCGGCCGTCGTCGCACCGGCCAGGAATTTCAGAGACTTGGGCATGGGGATATCTCCCTTTCTCCACATGCATACGATGCGCCGCTGCAAATGGTTTCAGGTCGTCCAGGCCCTTGGGAAAAGACCGGGGTTGACGAGAACAATGAGCGAACATAGAACAAGGCAAGAACATTCATGTCTGGGGATAAGCCGCCATGCCGCGTTTGATGAGAGATATGTTGTCGCTGGCCTCGTGCAGCGGTTTCGTCTGGATGGTCTGGACCCTGGCCTTCAGCGTGACGGCCGCCTGATTTCAGACTCGCGCGGGCAGTGTTTGAATCTGCGTTGTGTAAAATCAGTCGCTTATGAGAGATTTCAGACTATTCAGACTGTGTTTTTCGCCGTGAGGGTCTGACGCCTCTATCCACAGCGGATCGATAACTGCACGGCCCGGCTGAAGGTTTGCGGTGTTCCGGGCAAGCTGGGCAAGCTGGCGGCGGACGCGGGCATGCCGGCCGTGGCCATCGCCGACCGGACCAATCTGTTCGGCGCGCTGGAGTTCAGCCAGTACACCAAGGACGCGGGCGTCCAGCCGATCATCGCCTGCGCCCTGCCGGTGTTCGGCATCGGCGGACAACAGGCCGTGCGCTGGGCAAAGACCCCGACTGTGGTCCTGCTGGTTCAGAACGAGGCCGGGTGGCGCAATCTGTGCGCCCTGTCGTCCTCGGCCTATCTGGATGCGGGCGAAATGGCCGAGCCGGGTGTGGCCTGGGACCAGGTCGTGGCCCGGTCCGAGGGGCTGATCCTGCTGTCGGGCGGACCGGACGGTCCGGTCGATCCCCTGTTCACGCAAGGCAAGACAGGCGAGGCCTCGGCCGCCCTGGCGACGATGAAATCCGTCTTCGGCGACCGCTTCTATGTCGAGCTTCAGCGGCACGGGCTGGAAGACGAACGGCGGGCCGAGCCGGGTCTGGTCGAATGGGCCTACGCCAACGACACGCCCCTGGTCGCGACCAACGACGTCTATTACACCAAGGCGGCGCAGGCGAAGTCCCACGACGCTTTGCTGTGCATCGCCGACGGGGCCTTCACCGGTCAGGAAGACCGCCGCCGCATCACCGGTGAGCACTGGTTCAAGTCGGCCGAGGCGATGCGGACTCTGTTCGCCGACCTGCCCGAGGCCTGCGACAACACCATCGACATCGCCCGGCGTTGCGCCTTCTTGGTCAACACCCATGCGCCCATCCTGCCGCGGTTCGACACCGGGGCAGGGCGGTCCGAGGCCGACGAACTGGCCCACCAGGCGCGCGAGGGACTGAAGGTCCGCCTGGGCCAGATCACCCCCGCCGTGCCGGAGGCGGAATACTGGAGCCGGCTGGAATGGGAGGTCGGCATCATCCAGCAGATGGGCTTCCCCGGCTATTTCCTGATCGTGTCCGACTTCATCAAATGG
>NCED01000117.1 GCA_002280485.1 Caulobacterales bacterium 32-69-10 | reverse complement strand
TGGATCGAAACACCCGTCATGATAGACTTATCGCCGTCATGAACGCTCCCGTGCAGATCAGGAAGCCCGAAGTCGCCGAACGACTACGCCAACGCGCCATGTGTGGACGGCTCCCCGTTGGCAAGGGTTGATCTGACGTTCTGCTGAGCCTGGTCGGAGCGGCCATGTGTTCGACCTGTTAGCGCGGTACGCATGACCGCTGGCCATAATGCCTTCCGCGAAGGTGGATCCCGACCAAAAGCACGCGCTCGAGGCGCTATGGCGCATGTGGGTTTTCCCTCCTTCCGGTTTCGACCGGCTGTCGCATTACATCCTGTCCGCCCTTCCCAAGTTCGTCGGTCTCGACGCTGAGCCTCGACCTGTCTCTATGCCGCGAGCGGCTCCCTGTAGCGCTCACCCGAAGTCATGATCGCCCAGACCATTCGCGCGGTCTTATTGGCGAGGGCGACGGCCGCGACCTTCGGCGTTCGTCGAGCGAGCAACTGAACCAGCCACGGCCGGCGCGTGCCGTTTCTCACGGCGTAGCGCACGACCGCCAAGGCGCCGACGACCAGCATCTGTCGCAGATATCGGTCACCCTGCTTGGTGATCCCGCCGAGCCGCTCCTTGCCACCGCTGGAGTTCTGCTTCGGCACGAGGCCGATCCAGGCCGCGAGATTGCGACCGGTCTTGAAGGCCCTTGGATCTGCGATCGTGCCGACAAGGGCGCTGGCTAGCAGCGGGCCCACGCCGGGGATTTCCATCAGCCGCCGACCGACTTCGGTCGAACGGGCGTTGGTCCGGATCAATCGGTCGGTCTCCAGGACCTGTTCGTTCACCAGCCGTAGCTGCACGCCCAGCATGGCGAGGCACCCTCGCGCCTCAGGCGGAACGCGCTCGTCGGCCGGGTTATCGACCACTTCGATAAGGCTCTGGAGGCCTTGCCTGCCGATTGCCGCCGCCATGCCGAACTCCGCCATGTGGCTCCTGATCGCGTTGGAGATCTGCGTGCGCTGCCGTATCAGGATCGACCGGGTCCGGTGCAGCACCATGACGCTCTGCTGTTCCGGCGACTTCACCGGCACGAAACGCATGGTCGGCCGGGTGACCGCCTCGCAGATCGCCTCCGCGTCGGCCATGTCGTTCTTCTGGCGCTTCACGTAAGGCTTCACATAGCTCGGCGGCATCAGCCGCACGTCGTGGCCCAGGCCGATCAGTTCGCGCGCCCAGTGATGCGCCGTTCCGCATGCTTCGATCCCGACCAGACAGGGGGACAGCTTTTCGAAGAACTTCAGCAGCCGCGCTCGCGTCAGCTTCTGTCGAATGACGACGCCGCCCTCAGCATCGACGCCGTGCACCTGAAACACCGACTTCGCGATGTCCAAACCAATCGTGGCTACCTGTCCCATGGCTCTCCTCCAGCTCTGCCGGAGGCCTAACGCCGCCGGTGGGTTGGAGAGCCGTCCACAGCATCACGAGCGGACGTTGGCTGAACTCCCCCCAATCTGGCCTCAGCGGCTCTGGGACCGGGCGCCAAACCTCGACGAGAAATGTGATCCCTGGCTCGGCGGCGTGTGGACCACCCTCTGCAGGAAGACCGGATTGCCGACCAGAACAAGCCGCCCGGACGCATCCCGCACATCGGCCCGCAGCCACCGCCGCGCC
>NCED01000116.1 GCA_002280485.1 Caulobacterales bacterium 32-69-10 | reverse complement strand
GATCGCCCTGATGAAGGCCGCCGGGGTCAAGGCCGAGAACACCGTCATCTGCGATCGGGACGGCGTCGTCTATCAGGGCCGCGAACACGGCATGGACCAGTGGAAGGCCGCCCACGCCACCGACACCCCCCTGCGCACCATGGCCGAGGCCATGGTCGGGGCCGATGTCGTCCTGGGCCTGTCCGCCAAGGGCGCGATCACAAAGGAGATGGTGGCCTCCATGGCGCCCAATCCGATCATCTTCGCCATGGCCAACCCCGATCCCGAGATCACGCCGGAAGACGTCAAGTCGGTGCGGTCCGACGCCATCATCGCCACCGGCCGCTCTGACTATGTGAACCAGGTCAACAACGTCCTGGCCTTCCCCTATCTGTTCCGGGGCGCCCTGGACGTGCGGGCGCGGCGGGTGAACCATGAGATGAAGGTCGCCTGCGCCCAGGCCCTGGCCGCCCTGGCCCGCGAGGACGTGCCGGATGAGGTCGCCGCCGCCTATCGCGGCCGCAAGCTGAAATTCGGCCCGGACTACATCATTCCAACCCCGTTCGACCCGCGCCTGATCTGGTACATCCCGCCCTTCATCGCCCAGGCGGCCATGGATACCGGCGTGGCCCGGGTCCAGATCGAGGACATGGACGTCTATCGCAACGCCCTGCGCTCGCGCGTCGATCCGTCCGCCGCCCTGATGCAGAAGATCAGCTCGGCCGTGCGCGGCGGGCCGAACAAGCGGGTCGTCTTCGCCGAGGGTGAAGAACTGGCCGTCATCCGCGCCGCCTGGGGCTTCAAACAGGCCGATCTGGGCACGCCGATCCTGGTCGGCCGCGAGGATCTGATCCGCCAGAACGCCGCCGAGGCCGGTCTGAATTTCGACGACCTGGGCATCGAGATCACCAACGCCCGCGTCTCCGAACACAATGTCGAGGACACCGACTGGCTGTACGAAAAGCTGCAGCGCCGGGGCTATCTGCGCCGCGATGTGGCGCGGATGATCAACCAGGACCGTAACTATTTCGCCGCCACACTGGTCGCCAAGGGCCGGGCCGACGCCATGGTCGCCGGCGTCACCCGCAACTTCAACATGGCCTTGAAAGAGGTACAGCGCGTCCTGGACGTTGGAGACACCCTGATCGGCCTGTCGATCCTGCTGGCCAAGGGCCGGACCCTGTTCGTCGCCGACACCTCCATTCACGAACTGCCGGACGCGGCGGATCTGGCCGACATCGCCGTCAAGGCGGCCGAGACCGTTCGCCGGCTGGGCCGCAACCCGCGCGTCGCCTTCCTCAGCTATTCCACCTTCGGCAATCCTCCGGGCGACCGGGCCGAAAAGGTGCGCGAGGCCATCCGCATCCTGGACAAGAAAGGCGTCGACTTCGAATACGAAGGCGAAATGCCGCCCGAGGTCGCTCTGGATCCGGCGGGCCACCCCGCCTACGCCTTCAACCGCCTGACCAAGCCCGCCAACGTCCTGGTCATGCCGGCGATTCATTCAGCCGCCATCTCGACCAAACTGGTTCAGGCCCTGGGCGGCGCCACGGTCATCGGCCCGCTGCTGGTGGGCCTGGAGAAGCCGGTGCAGATCGTCTCCCTGGGCGCCTCGGTCAGCGAGATCATCACCGCCGCCACCTTCGCCGCCTATGACGCCGGTCCCGCCTTCCAG
>NCED01000115.1 GCA_002280485.1 Caulobacterales bacterium 32-69-10 | reverse complement strand
CGCATCGCCGAGGACGTGCCCGACGTCATCACCCTGGACGTCGAGATGCCGCGCATGGACGGCATCACCTTCCTGCGCAAACTGATGTCCCAGCGGCCGATCCCGGTGGTCATGTGCTCGTCCCTGACCGAGGCCGGATCCGAGACCCTGATGCAGGCGCTTGAGGCCGGCGCCGTCGACATCATCCTGAAGCCGCGCATCGGGGCGGCGGATCATCTGGCCGAGAGCGCCGACCGCATCCGCGACGTGGTCAAGGCTGCGGCCCGCGCTCGGCTGGGCGCACGGCGCACGACGACGCGGACGTTGGATCCTGGAACCAAGCTGACGGCTGACGCCATGCTGCCGCCCCCGACCGGGGCCGCCATGGCGCGCACGACGGAGATGGTGGCCTGTCTGGGAGCCTCGACCGGCGGGACCGAGGCCCTGCGCGAGGTGTTGCAGGCCCTGCCGGCCAATGCGCCGGGCATCGTCATCGTTCAGCACATGCCGGCGGGCTTCACCGCCGCCTTCGCCAAACGGCTGAACAGCCTGTGCGAGGTCGAGGTCAAGGAGGCCCAGCACGGCGATCCGGTCCTGCGCGGCCACGTCCTGATCGCGCCGGGCGACAAACACATGCTGCTGGAACGCCAGGGCGCCCGCTATCAGGTGGCGATCAAGGACGGGCCGCCCGTGTCGCGCCACCGACCCTCGGTGGACGTTCTGTTCCGATCCGCCGCGCGGGCGGCCGGACGCAACGCCATGGGCGTGATCATGACCGGCATGGGGGATGACGGCGCGCGCGGCCTGCTGGAGCTCAAGGAGGCCGGGGCCGTCACCGTGGCGCAAGATGAGGCGACCTCGATCGTCTTCGGCATGCCCAAGGAGGCCATCGCGCGCGGCGCCGCCCAGAAGGTGGTGGCGCTGGAGCATATCGCGCGCGAGATCATGAACGTCGACCGTTCTCGCTGACGGCGGAAAGGCGTCGGACAGGCGGCGGGCCGGGCCTTTTCTTATCGAGGCCGGCCGCCGTCCGGATCAGAACAGAAGGTCGTCGAACTCATCCTCGGCGGCGGCCGCGACAGGCGTTTCAGTCGTCGTCCCGGCCTCATCGGCCTCATCGGCCTGGTCGGTTTCGGTAAAGACGGCATGGGCCGCGTGGACCGTCCGCTCGCGCGCCATGGTGTAGCAGCGCCCGATCTCGGTCATGGCGGCGTCCACCACCCCCGCGATATCGGTCAGGTCCTCGACCACCGGTCCTGCGGCTTCGGCCAGGGCGATGGCGGCGGTGTGCAGGGCGTCGCCCAGGTCTTCCTTCAGGCCCAACTGGTCGGCGGCCAGGGCCAGCGATCGGGCGGTGGCCTCGCCATGGGCGCCCAGACCGACCAGATCGTTCTCGACCACGTCGGCGGCGCGGCGCAACTGGCTCTGCACGCCGCTCAGGCGTCCCGCGTCCACATGGGCGTCGCCGGGCTCGGTCGTCTCCATTCCGTTGGCCAGACCGGCCAGGGCGGTCAGCGAGCCCAGGGTCTGGTCGGCGGCGTCTTCCAGATGGCTGGCGTGGCTGCTCAGCTCGATGGCGATGACGCTCAACGGCTTGCCAATTTCACCCAGACGATTGCAGCGCAGGCTGCTGTTGATCGCCATCTGCTGGATGTCGCGTTTGACCTTGTGGATGGCGTCCACC
>NCED01000114.1 GCA_002280485.1 Caulobacterales bacterium 32-69-10 | reverse complement strand
TGATCCGCGGTGGCGTAAGCCTCCACTACATGCCCGCGATGCGCGCCGCGATCTGGCGCATGAACCCGCCCAGCAGGGCGCCCATCAGCGGCAGGAACACCAGCAGGGACATGAAGATGGCGATGATCTTGGGCGCATAGATCAGGGTCTGCTCCTGGATCTGCGTCAGGGCCTGAAACAGGCCGATCACCACGCCCACCACCAGGCCGACCAGCAGCACCGGCAGGCACAGCTGGATCGTCAGCCAGATGGCGTCGCGCCCCACATCCAGAACTTCCGCGCCGTTCATCGGCCCACGCTCCCGCAAATCACTGGGCAGAAAATGCCGGGAGGATGGTTAACAGGGAGATAATCTCTTGCACGGCGAAGGAAGCTTGAAACGGCTCCTGGCCTGTGGGGCTTACGGGGCGCGACCGTGGCGAGGCGCTAAAGGGACGAACGGCGGATTTCTGCGGCCTTTCACCAGACGGACGACCCAGGGCTGTGCGCCGGGCGCCGTGAAAATCCAGGCGGTCGAACCGCTGAATCCAGTCAGGATAGAGCATTGGCGGTAGGTACACCTCCTTAACCTGGAGTTGAAGTCGGTTTAACCATCCCGGCCAATAGTGAGCGTCAGTTGTGGGGCCATGCGCCGTGCAGATGGGGCCGGAGATGTTGACGCGCAGTTCGGGGGAGGCGGATCAGGCCGGTTGCCGGGGCGCAGGCGTCTGCCCGGCCATGTCGACGATTGATCGCACGCCGACGCTTCGGACGGCGATCGCCCTCGCCCATTTAACATTCGAACCAGGACGCCCTTCGCCGGCAGCGTCCGCCACTGGTCATTGATCGGCTGTTCTGGAGATAGACGATGCGCTTCACCATCAAGGCCAAATTGATCCTGACATTTGGCTTTCTCATCCTGTCGATCGCCGTCCTTGTCGGCGTGTCTCTCACTCATCTGTCGTCGTTGAACGCCGCGACCCATGATGTGATTTCCGGACCGGCGGCCCAACTGAGCCGGGCTCAGTCGATCGAGACCGAGTTCAGCAGCCTCGTGCGACGTGAACGCGGCATGTTGCTGCAGACCGACCCCGAAAAAATCCGGGAATTCTCCAGCGAGGCCAGCGACGGTCGCACGAAAGTGGACGCATTACTGGCCGAAGGTCAGGCCGCTGCATCGGGAGAGGCGAAGGCCGAGTGGGTTTCGCTGTCCAGCGCCTGGTCCGAATACAAGCCGATAAGTGAAGAGATACATCGGCGCGCCTTGGCCGGCGACGCCGCCGGGGCGACGTCGCTGATGCTGAACGAAGCGCGCGGCAGCCTCTCCAAGATCGAGGAGGCGGCGGAAAGCATCGTCGCCACCGACAAGGCGATGATGGGGCAGGTTGATGCAGAGGCCAAGGCCGTGTTCGAGGAGGCGCGCTTGAGCCTGATCGTCGCCGCCGTGACCGCATTGCTGGGCGCGCTCGGCGGCTGCATCTGCATTAGTCTGATTATTCAGAGAGGCCTGCACCGCGCCAACGAGGCCGTTCGCGCCGTCGCCGAAGGGGATCTGACCCAGACCGTGAGCATCACCAATCGCGATGAGATCGGCGACATGCTGGCCAATCTCAATATGATGATCGAACGTCTGCGTGGAGTCGTCGCCGACGCCCTGTCGGCCGCCGATAATGTGTCCGCAGGTAGCCAGGAACTGTCGTCCACGTCGGAAC
>NCED01000068.1 GCA_002280485.1 Caulobacterales bacterium 32-69-10 | reverse complement strand
AATTCCAGAAGAACGCCGTGCGCATCGACACCGTCGACCGCAGCGAGCCGCACGGGGACATCGAGTACCGCGCCATCCGGGCCGCGCCGAACGACATCGAGCACGCGGTGGTCAACCTGCTGCGTTATTTCGAGAGCCCCGGGGTGCTGGTGTTCTGCTCCACCCGCGAGGCGGTCAAGCGCCTGCACAGCAGCCTGATCGAGCGCGGCTTCGCGGCCGTGGCCCTGTCCGGCGAGCTGAGCCAGTCCGAGCGCACCCATGCGCTGCAGTCCCTGCGCGACGGCCGCAGCCGCGTCTGCGTCGCCACCGACGTGGCGGCCCGCGGCCTCGACCTGCCCGACCTGGGCCTCGTCATCCACGCCGACTTGCCGAGCGCCCCTGCCGGGCTGCTGCACCGCTCCGGCCGAACCGGCCGGGCCGGCAAGAAGGGCGTCTCCGTCGTGCTGGTGCGCTTCACCCAGCGCCGCAAGGCCGAGATGCTGTTCCGCGGCGCCGGGGTCGAGCCGAGCTGGGGCGCCGCCCCCACCGCCGAGGAAATCCGGGTCCGCGACCAGGAGCGGTTCCTGGCCGACCCGATCTTCACCGAAGAGCCCAGTGAGGAAGAAGCGGCCCTGGTCGCCAAGCTGCTGTCCAGCCAGTCGGCCGAGAAGGTCGCGACCGCCCTGGTCCGCCTGCACCGCAAGGGATTGCCCTCGGCCGAGGAGCTGTTCGACGTGCCGTTCCGCGAGGCCTCCTCCGACCGGGGCGAGCGCGGCGAGCGCGTACCCAAGTCCGACCGCCAGGACTATGTGCGCGGCACCGAGGGCGCGAGCTGGTTCCGACTGACCATCGGCCGCAACAAGAACGCCGACCCCAAGTGGCTGATCCCGCTGATCTGCCGCCTGGGCCACGTGACCAAGAAGGACATCGGCGCGATCAAGATCTTCGAACGCGAGACCAAGTTCGAGATCATCGCCGAGTCGGCCGAGCGCTTCGCCGCCCAGGTCCAGGACGCGGTGGAAAAGGACGCCCGCATCGAGCCCGCCGGCGGCCCGCCCAGCGGGGATGCCCCGCCGCGCAAGAGCTTCGGCAAGCCGCACGGCGGTCCGGGCGGCGACGGTCCGCCGCGCAAGGCCTATGGCAAGCCGGGCTTCGAGCCCGCCCTGGAAGGCGCCGCGCCGCGAAAGGCCTACGGCAAGCCGTCCGGACCTCCGGGGGACGGCCCTCCGCGCAAGCCCTATGGCAAGCCGGGCGGTCCAGGCGGCAAGTTCAACAAGTTCGCCAAGGACAAGGATCGCGGCGAATCCCAGGGCCGCAAGGCCCCCCCGCCCGCCAGCGGCGACGGCCCGCCTAAGCGGCTGCCGAAGCGGGACTAGGATTTTCCGCTCATCCCCGCGGAAGCGGGGACCCAGGTCTAGCCATCGCACTCGGGCCAAAAAACTGGGTCCCCGCTTTCGCGGGGATGAGCGGTTGATAAGTGGTCCCTACCCCGGCCCGCCGGCCAGGATGGCGGCGACCCCCGTCAGGGCCTCGCGCAGCACCGCCTGCCGTGCCGGGCCGCCCAGCGATATCCGCATCCCGTTTCGCCCGAGCAGCCCCACGGCGAAGCTGTCGGCGGTGACCAGGGACAGGCCCCGGTCGCGGGCGGCCTCGCGCAGGCGCCGACCGTCCCAGGCGCCGGGCAGGTCCAGCCAGACGTGCAGGCTCTCGGCGTCGCCCCGGGCCGCCGGCAGCAGCTCCCGGGCGATGGCGCGGCGGGCCACGGCCTCGGCGCGGACGCCGGCCAGCACCGCCTCGGCGACGCCCTCGCGGATCCAACGGGTCGCCACGGCCGTCATCAGCGGCGCCGGCATCAGGGCGACGGCGCGCAACGCCCGCTCGGCGCGCCGGGCCATGTCCGCGTCCGGGGCGACCAGGAAGGCGGTGCGCAGGCCGGGGGTCAGGGCCTTGGCCAGGGTGGCGACGTGCCAGGCCTGATTGGGGGCGAAACGGGCGATGGCCGGAAGGGGCTGGGCCGGCAGGCGGCCGTAGGCGTCGTCCTCGATCAGGGGCGCGCCCGCCCTCGAGACCACGGCCGCGATCTCGCGGCGGCGGGCCTCGCCCATGGTGTAGGCGGCCGGGTTCTGCTGGGTCGGGATGCAATAGACCGCTGAGGGGTCTCGCTCGGCGCAGAGGCGGGCGAGGGCGTCGGGGACCATCCCCTCCCCGTCCACCGGACAGGCGACGAGTTCGACCCCGAGGTGGCCCGCCAGCGCGATCAGGCCGGGATAGGTCAGGGGCTCGGTCACCACCGCGCCGCCGCGCGGGACCAGCAGGGTGACCAGGGCGGCCAGGGCCGCCTGGGCCCCGGCGCAGACCAGCACCCGGTCCGGATCGACCACACCGAGGCAGGGCGCCAGCCACTGCGCGCCGGCCGCCCTCTGCCCCAGGGAGCCCGCCCCCGGGTGATAGGCCATCAGGGCGGCGACGTCGGTCTTGGCCAGGATCGCCCCGCCGGTCTCGCCGAGCAGGGCGGCGAGGCTGAGCCCCTGGGGCGGCGGGGGCAGGTTCATGCCGAGGTCGACCAGCCCCGCCTCGTCGTCGGCGGCGCGGCCGCGCACGAAGGTGCCGCGGCCGACCGTTCCCTCCACCAGGCCCCGTTCGCGGGCGGCGGTGTAGGCGCGGGTGACGGTGGTGAAATCGACGCCCAGCTTCGCGGCGACCGTGCGCTGCGGCGGCAGGCGGTCGCCGGGGTGCAGCTCACCCTCGCGGATCGCGGTCTCGAGCGCCTTGAGGATGGCGAGATAGACCGGACCGGAACGATCGACCCGGGTCAGCCATTCGTCCACTTGCCAACTCCCGGGGCAATCCATACATTATGACAACAATGTATGGATTAATCTCGGCATTGTAGGCAAGGGGCTTTTGTCATGGCCGACGCGGAATTCAGCTCACCCTCCTCCCTGGTCTGCGGGGTGAAGCAGTGCTGCCCGCGCTGCGGGGAGGGGAAGATGTTCTCGGGCTTCCTGACCATCGCCCCGGAATGCGACCGCTGCGGCCTGAGCTTCGCCTTCGCCGACCCGGCCGACGGCCCGGCCTTCTTCGTGATGACCGGGGTGGGCGTGGCCGTGATCGCGGCCTGGACCGCCTGGGTCATCGCCGCCCAGCCGCCAATGTGGGCCCAGTTCGCGGCGGTGTTTCCCGCCCTGATCGTCGGCTGCCTGGCGACCCTGAGGCCAGTGAAGGCCTGGCTGGTCGCCGAGCAGTACCACCACAAGGCCGAGGAGGCCCGCTGGGCCAGCCTGGGCGCGCATGGATCGGGATACGGGCCGCGGGGCCGGCCGAAGGACTAGGGCGGCGACGCTCGCTCAGGCCTTGGCCGGAGCCGGCGCTTCGACGCCGGCCGGCTCGGGCGGCCCGATGTCGCCCGACCGCGCAGCCGGCGACGCCCGGGTCAGGGTGAACACCGTACCTGACAGCAGCAGGAGCGCGATGAGGTTCGGCACCGCCATCAGGGCGTTGAGGATGTCGGTCACGGTCCAGACCAGGCTGAGCTGCAGCACCGACCCCAGGAAGACGAACGCCACCCAGAGATAGCGGTACGGGGTGACGACCCGGGGGCCCATCAGATATTCGGCCGCGCGCTCGCCGTAGTAGCTCCAGCCCAGGATGGTGGTGAAGGCGAACACCACCAGGCCGAAGGTGACGACCATGCCGCCGCCGGCCGGCAGCCCCGCCGAGAAGGCCAGGGCCGACAGTTCCGAACCGGTCTTGCCCGACGCCCAGGCGGCCAGCATCTGGGTCGAGCCGTCGGCCATGGTGACCGGGACATGCACCGTGACGATGACCAGGGCGGTGATGGTGCACACGATGATGGTGTCGATGAAGGTGCCCAGCATGGCGACCAGGCCCTGCTGGACGGCGTCGTGGGACTTGGCGGCCGCGTGGGCGATGGCCGCCGAGCCGAGGCCGGCCTCATTGGAGAAGATGCCCCGGGCCACGCCGTAACGGACGCCGGCCCATACCGCCGCCCCGGCGAAGCCGCCGGTCGCGGCCGTGGGGGTGAAGGCGCTGCGGATGATGAAGAGCAGGCCCTCCGGGATCTCGCGGAAGTTCAGCGCCAGGATCACCAGTCCCCCGGCCACATAGACCACGGCCATGAAGGGGACCAGCCACTCGGCCACCGCCCCGATGCGTTTGACGCCGCCGATGATGACGAAGAAGGTCAGGGCGGCCATGACCAGGCCGACCGACCAGTTCGGGACCCCGAAGGTGGCGCTGACGATGGCGGTCACCGAGTTCGACTGCACCATGTTGCCGATGCCGAAGCCGGCCAGGGCGGCGAAGACGGCGAACAGGAAGGCCAGCCAGCCCCAGTTCTTCCCCAGCCCGTTCTTGATGTAATACATTGGCCCGCCGACGGTGCGGCCTTCCGGGTCGACCTCGCGATAGGTGATGGCCAGCACGGCCTCGGCGTATTTGGTCGCCATGCCAACGAGGGCGGTCATCCACATCCAGAACACCGCGCCAGGCCCACCGAGGGCGATCGCCGTCGCCACCCCGGCGATGTTGCCTGTGCCGATCGTGGCCGCCAGGGCCGTCATCAGGGTCTGGAACGGGGTGATGTCGCCGGGCTCGTCAGCGCCCGCGCGCCGTCCGCGGAACAGCAGGCGCAAGGCGGTGGGGATCCGCCGGATCGGCATGAAGCGCATGGCGACGGTCAGGTAGAGCCCGGTGCCCAGAAGCAGGACCAGCAGCGCCGGTCCCCAGACGAACTCCGCCACCGCGTTGAGCCCTGCTTCGATCGCGCTCAGATCCACGTCCACCCCCCGTCGCCCGCGCCGTCGTTGAACCGGACGATGGCGCTGTATAGCCACCCATAGCCCAACTGGCCGCCAAATGGGGCGCCGCCGCGGGTTTGCGCCGCCTCAGGGGCGTTCAGGGCGCGGCGGAGGCGCCGGGTGATACGGGGACGACAGGTTTGGCGCGGACGCTACCGCTTCTTGCCGAACTCGGCGGCGATGTCCTTGACCAGGTGGCCGACCTTGCGGTGGGCGGCGGTGAGCTGGGCTTCGGTGACGCCCCAGCGCTTGGCCCAGAACTGGACCTCGTGACGCTCGCGCAGGTCGATGCGGTCGGACGCCCGAAAGTCGCGCTTGCCCTTGGGGGTGCCTGACACCGCCCTAGCCCACGAACGCGCGTTCGAGGACGAAGTCGCCGGGCTCGGCGTTGGAGCCTTCGACCAGGCCATGCGATTCGATCAGGGCGGCGGCTTCCTTGATCATGGCCATGGAGCCGCACAGCATGATGCGGTCCTCGGCCGGATTGAACTGGGTCTGGTCGATCCCGAGGTCGCGGAACGCCTGGCCCGAGCGGATCAGGTCGGTGATCCGACCGTGCTGCGGGAAGGGCTCGCGGGTGACGGTGGGATAGTAGGCCAGCTGTTCGCCGACCAGTTCGCCCAGCAGTTCGTCCTGCTTCAGCTCGGTCTCGAAGAAGTCGCGATAGGCGAGATCCACGGCCGAGCGGACCGTGTGGGTGACGATGACCTTGCCGAAGCGCTCATAGGCGTCCGGGTCGCGGGCCACCGACAGCCAGGGGGCGAGGCCCGTCCCGGTGCCGATCAGCCACAGGCGCTTGCCGGGGGTGAGCGCGTCCAGAACCAGGGTGCCGGTCGACTTCTTGGCCAGGAGAATCTGGTCGCCGACCTTGATCTTCTGCAGCCGCGAGGTGAGCGGGCCGTCGGCGACCTTGATCGAGAAGAACTCCAGCTCCTCGGCCCAGGCCGGGCTGGCGATGGAATAGGCGCGCAGCACCGGCTTGGAGCCCGGCTCCAGGCCCGGCAGGCCGATCATCACGAACTCGCCCGAGCGGAAGCGGAAGCTGGCCGGGCGGGTGATGCCGAAGGAGAAGTACTGGTCGGTCCAGTGCTTGACCCAGGTGACGGTCTCGACGTTGTGGGTCGTGCTTTGGATCGGCGCCGGCGGAGCCAGGGTGAGGTCGTCCATGAGCTTACGGGTCTCTTCTCAGATGTCGCCGCCCACGTCGGCGTCGCCCGGGGCGATGCTGGCGCGAGGGGTATGGATGCCGCACTCGGTCTTTTCGCTGCCGGCCCAGCGGCCGGCGCGGATGTCGCTGACCTCGCCGGCCTCGACCGGCTTGGTGCAGGGCCAGCAGCCCACCGAAGGATAGCCGAACTCGACCAGGGGATGGGGCGGCAGGGCGTGCTCGGCGACATAGGCGTCGAGCTCGGCCTTGGACCAGTTGGCCAGGGGGTTGAACTTGATCTTGCCCTCGGCCCCGGCCTCGACCACCGGCAGGGACAGGCGCGCGCCGCCGTGGAAGCGCTTGCGCCCGGTGATCCAGGCGTCGAAGTCGGGGATCAGGGCCCGGTCCAGCGGCGCCACCTTGCGGATGGCGCAGCAGGCGTCGGTGCTGGTCTTGTAGAGGTCGGCCTTGGGATCCTGGGTGGCGAGGTCCTGGAACGAGGGGCGCAGGTCGCGCACGTCGGTCAGGCCGAGCTGCGCGGTCAGGCTGCGGCGGTAGTCCAGGGTCTGGCCGAACAGCATGCCGGTGTCGAGGAACAGCACCGGGATCGAGCGGTCGATCTGCGACAGCATGTGCAGCAGCACCGCCGACTCCGACCCGAAGGAGGAGACGAGGGCCAGCCGGCCGCCGAAGCGCTCGACGGCGGTGCGCAGAATGTCCTGCGGCGCGGCGCCCCGCAGCTGGGCGTTCAGTTCGGCGGCGACGAATTCGGCCGTCCCCATGCTCGCATCGAGACTTGGGGCGGCCGGCTCGGCCTGCATGTCGAAAGCCATGCTCATACTCCTGCCCGCTCGGCGAAGGCGGGCGTCTGGCCATCCGCGGCGGTCTGGTAGACGTGGCGGAAACGTCCGACGGCGCGGGCCCAGTCGTCCGGGGTCGAGCCGTCGGATGGCATATAGGCATCCATGCCGCATCGCACCATGAACCGGGCCAATTCGCGCAGCACCTCGCCCACGGCCCGGATCTCGCCCTTGAAGCCATAGCGCTGGCGCAGCAGGCTGGCCGAGGAGAAGGCGCGGCCGTCGCGGAACTTGGGGAACACCAGGGCGACGAGGGACAGCCGGTCCAGATAGGGCTCCAGCGCCTCCACCGGCTCGTCCGGGTTCAGCCGCACCCCCACGGGCCGTGCGCCGGTCAGGAGGGCGTCGGCCTCCGCCTGCAGCCGGGTCAGGGAGACGATGATCCCGCTGCCCGCCGGCGCCGCATCCTCGTCGGCGAGGTCGACGAAAGGATCGTTGGCCCAGCTCGGGGCGCCGTTGATCAGCTTAATGAGCGTCGACATAGACCGCGGCCTTGAACGGGGCGACGCCGACGCGCCGGTAGGTGTCGAGGAAGCGCTCGCCGTCCTGGCGTTCGCGCAGATAGGCGCCGACCAGGGCGTCCACGGCGTCGGTCACCTTGGGGCCAGGCAGGGCCGGGCCCAGGATGTCGCCGAGCTTGGCGTCTTCGGCCCCCGAGCCGCCGAGGGAGAGCTGGTAGAACTCCTCCCCCTTCTTGTCGACGCCGAGGATGCCGATGTGGCCGATGTGGTGGTGGCCGCAGGCGTTGATGCAGCCCGAGATCTTGATCTTCAACTCGCCCACCTCCTCGGCCCGGCCCTGGTCGGCGAAACGGGTGGCGATGTCCTGCGCGATGTTGATCGAGCGGGCGTTGGCCAGGGCGCAGTAGTCGAGGCCCGGGCAGGCGATGATGTC
>NCED01000006.1 GCA_002280485.1 Caulobacterales bacterium 32-69-10 | reverse complement strand
CTGGTTCGCGCTAGACGACAGTCGGCCTCTGGCATTCTTCGCTGGAATTTGGACGCCGCACGCCTGCGTCCGGATGAAGAGCAAAGGGTGGGAAGAAATCGAGGCCTACGGATTCCTGACCACAGAGTCGGCCGAGCCGGTTAAAACCTACCACTCCAAGGCCATGCCCGTGATCCTGACCGAGCCGGCGGAATGGGACCTCTGGATGAGCGATGCGCCCTGGACGGACGTCGCCCAACTCCAACGCCCTCTGCCGGACGGCAGGCTCAAGATCGTCGCCCGCGGCGGCAAGGGCGACGACGTCATCCCAGCCTAGTTAGGTCCCCTTCGGCGGCGGCGGCCAGGACCAAGCCCCATCGTAGAGATGCGGGAAAACGGCGATATCATGGGAACCGCACCCGCCCTCCCCTGTGCAAGTGAACCTTGCGCCCAGGTCGGCGATCCTCAGCTTGGTCAGGTCCCCAAACTTCTCCATCAGGTCCGGCGGCGTCCACTCAATGAGGCGGGGGCAGTCCCGGCAGCAGATGGCCAGAGAATACCCTTTCGTCAGGAACGTCTCGATTGTGTCGTTGCCGACCTGGCCCAGGTGAAACCGCTTCAGCAGGTGCGGCGCAGGACGTGTGAGAGTCGATGGCGGACGATCGGCGGGCACGGGTCACCAGATGACGGCGGTCGCTCCGCGACCGCGTTCTTGAGTTTTTCTACATCTCCGGCCGCACTTGTTATAGTGCGGATCAATAGGTGTAGCGACGCGCAATAGTGGACGCCTCTGCGCGGGATTCCTGACCGCTTTCGACGCAAATTGGCTGAGACGGTGGCGGCGCATCAGCGCACATTGCTTGAGACCAAACCCACAATGATTAAGACGGACGCACGCTTCGTGAGAACGGCGCACGGTCGGCGAGACGGCCATATAGGTGTAGTTTTCTTGCACCCGTCGGTGCCTGCAACCGTGCTGACGTGCCTACAATATCCGGAAGCACAAGGACCGAGGCTGTACCGCGCCGCATGGCCTGACGTTCTTGCTGCGTTCTTCTTAGCGCCCTTTAGCGCACAGACCATGACCGGCGCGGTATTTGGCTTTCGCGACCCGCATTGTCGGCATCCGCCAATCATCGTCTATTCGACCGGCAACCCGAGAGCGGAGTCACCGTGCTACAGTTTGAATTGCTGAAAAACCACGCCGGCATGGTGTTGATCGGCGACTACCTGACGCTTCGCGAGCTCCACACCCTCGTTCACAGGGTGAACGAGGAATCGCCGATGATCCGCGACAAGGAGGGGCCGTTTCTCGGCCTCGCCTACGACATTCGAAAAGCTTACTAGCAGCAGCGGCGCGTCATCGATCCGCCAGAACATATCCCCGAGATCGGCCCGCGATTCGGCGTCGAAATCTTGTGGCCCGTCCTGCTGTTCCAAACCAGATTGCTCCGTCGGGCGCTCGCCTGGCTACCGCATGGCCTCGGCGATCAAGCTCTGGTCTACGCCCTCGAACATACCGTCCAGACAGCAATCGAGGCGGCCTTCAAGGACCTCGCGCCGACGGTCGTGAGCGCCTGGCAAAACCTGGACCCGGTCCAGCCGGAGGCCGACGAGCGCCTCGACGCCCGAGGCGCTCTGTTCTGTTCCTGGCCAAAAGCGCGCAGGAAGCGAGACTTCGCCAACCTGGTCGAAAGCTTCAGTCCCATGTACGCTTTCGCCTACGAGGTGAGAGTTCGCAGGGGCGAACGACTCCTACTCGACCCGGGGGAAATCGAACTTTGGCGCGGGGCTGAATGGCCAGACCCGAGGTGGTAGGGCTCACTAGCTGCGCTAGACGGCCCAACGGCCGTGACCCCAAAGGAGGGACCTCGCCGCCTACCGGCGACAATGACGTCCCGTCAGTGCCAGCGAAGATCGCTCGTCACGCCGTCGCGGCGCGGCTGGCGAAGGTTCGCGCCGACAGCGAACTGACACAGGAAGCCTTCGCTGTGCGACTTGGCTTTCCCAAGCGAACCTATCTTGGCTGGGAGCGGGGCGAGACCGAGCCGCCGATCGGCATGTTGACGGCGCTACGGCGAGAATTCGACATCGATCCCGATTGGATTCTCAACGGCCCAGAGTCCGAGCCGCGGCCTCACAGATCGCTCTTCGACTGGGCGCGGCTTCAGCGCCTTCAGGACGAGATCGAACATTTTACCGTGGAGATCGGTGCCAAGCTAACCGTCTCCCAACTCCTCGCCCTGGCGCGCAACGTCTTCGAGGCAGACCCGGCCACGGAGGCCCTCGCCCTGGCCATGACAAAGCGCGTGATCGAAATCCTGGAAACCCCAGCTCGATAGCGTCCACCCTGCAGTTCGATGGGGCGCCCTCCCGTTTTTGGTCGCGATCCTGGCTGGAATCTTCACGGTGAGCGTGCTGCTCTAAAGCCGCCCGCGATCAAGGTGCGACGGCTCGATCGGCGCACCGATGAGGTCACGGCAGGCTCAATCGGTTAACCGAGGTCGCAGATGACTGCCACCCTTTCCGCTCTAGCTCTGATTGCGCATGTCGCCGCCCCGCCTGCGAACGGTGGGTTCTACCTGGACCTTGGGACCTACCCGTCCGTCCAGAAGGCGAATAGCGCCATCGACATCGGCCTGAAGGTCATCGGTGTCAAAACAGGCTCAGTAATCAAGATTGACAGTCCAGACCGTGCTTGGGCCTATATCGCCGGCTTCGAAACTGAGGACCAGGCAAAGGCCGCGTGCACGAAGCTCATTGCGCGGCGGCGATCCTGTGTACCCAGACCCATATATTCCCCTCGATAGGCTTCAGCTCCTCTCGGACCTCTTCTGACGACGACCCTGAGCAAGGCGCATCGGCCGCTGGCCCCGCAGTCTAAGGCGCTGCGCGAAATCCGAACCTCGAACCGCGCTGCACTATGTACCCCCGTCGACGTTTGACGCGGACTAGGCGCTTCAACGCCTCCAGGGCCCCTTCGGGCGTCTCGAACCAGTCTTGGCGGGTCTGACCATTCGCACCGATCCTGCCCCACCGGCGCACGACGCAAGTATGGCCAAACAGCGTCTTGCCCACATCGATCGCATAGAACCGCGCCATGTTCCGAGCCGGGTCTGTTCGCCTCATCGTGATCATTTTCGGTTCTCCTGATCCGCCATTGACACCGGTCTACGACAAGTGCGGACGCCAGCACCGCCAGGTCACGGATTAAGACCGAGCAGCCTGGACCCAGGGAGTACGGATAGCGGTGCTCAGCGACCAGGTGGTGTGGGCATCTTGTGACGGCGACTCGCCCGCGAAAAGGATGGAGCGAGGTGAGGAAGGGTTAAGTGATCTTGGGTCAGAAAAAGGAGAAACCCATGATAAGCTCGGCTTCCGCCCTGCGCTTCGACGGATCCACGATGACCGCCAAGACCAACAAGTCGGCCAAGCGCGATCGGCCCGCCGACCAAACCACCCTCGCCGCCGTTGACGTCGACCAGCGCTCCGCTGATTTCATCGCCGCCGGCCTGGCTGGCGCATCGAGCCCACAGGCACTGGCTGCGCACCGCACCGCGACCAAGTTTTTCGTCATCGGCTCCAAGGCGATTTGGGGGTTGTGCCTGATCGCCTTCGTGTGGATCGGCCTCGAGGCGGGTATCGTGGCTGGTGTCGCAGCAGCGCTATTTGTCGTCCCTTTCTGCGCCCTGTTCAGCTGGGTTTGGGGAAAGATCGGAGCCGGAAACCAGCAGGTTCAGCACGAGATGAAAAAGCGCGGCCTGATCTGATCACGGACCGCCAACAACCGAAAAAGGGGGGCGCTTTCGCCCCCCTTTTTTTATCTCCGGCCAAACCGTGCCGACCCAGCCGCCGCCTGTAGTTCCATCGGTGCTGGCATCGGCCGTCCTTCCTCGACTGCCGAGGAATCAGCAGCGCGGTTGGCACGAAGCGGACTCCCCGTCGCGGTGCTCGGATCGCCAAATGTCGGCGGCACATTGCCTGCTGCCGGCGGCGATCCCCCCAGCATCCGCCCTATCGGATCCGTCACCCCGTGAACGGCGCCATCGGCCCCCGAAAGCTCCCACGCGCCCTGTAGATGCGGCGTCTCTTTCGACTCCACCGTGATCCGCGCGGCATCGGTCTCCGCGCGGATAGCATTTCGCGGCTCGCCGCTCAGCTGCTCGACACTCGCTGACGGGCCCTTGTAGAGGCTCGTAGCCCCAGCACTGGACGGACCCGCCACATGGCGCAGACCGGCGCCGACGCCGTCATCCAAGCCTTCTCTGCTGACCGGGCCAACGTGCCTGACGTCCGGAGCGCTGGAAAAGTCCAGCTTCTCCAAGCCTTCCTTCGTGTCGGCCAAGGCCTCGGGCGTGGCCATTTTCTCCACCTGCTCGTCGGCGAACCGCTGCTGCAGCTCCATGTAAGCCTCGCGGCCACCCTCGCCCTGCCCCGCCAGGATCCGCGCGGCCTCTTGGGACGACACTCCACTTTCGGCCATGTCCTTCACCGCCCAATCCGCGAACGCGGCGTTATAGTCTTGGCGGAAGGTCTGGCTGTCGGTCGTGGCCGTCTCGGCCACCTTTTCGTAGCGTAGCGCTTGCTGTTCGTAGCTCGAGGCCGTGTCCGTCAGCGACGTCATATTCGAGAAGGCATCGGCCTTTTCATTCGACGACATCTGGCTCGCGCTGGATGAACGTTCGAACGACTGCTGGGCGTACCTGGCCGATTGCTCGGAAAGGCCACGGGTGTAGTTGTCATTCGACGTCGCCGACTTGAGAGCGCGCGCGGCCGTCTGCTCGGAGCTGGTCGTGCTGCCCGACGCCTCAACACCCGCGGAGCCACGCACGCCGGCGCTGCCTTTCAGGCCGCCGCCAATCCCGAAGAACTCCGGAGCCACTTTGCCTTCAACGCCCGCCTGCGCGTAGGCCTCGGCGGCCATCTTGCCGACGACCGACCGAGCCTGCGTCATGTTACCGCCGTGCTCAGCCTGATACGACCGCGAGGCGGTCTCCAGGACGTCATGGGCGGCAGTCTCGGCCTTGCGCTCCTCACTGCCTTCAGCAAATCGCGACGCCTGGCCCGACGTGAAGCTCTCCGCGTAGCGGGCTTGCTCAGACATCGTTCGCGACACGCCTTGCGACGCGGCCGTGCTGAGATTGTGACCGGTCTCGCGGCTTTCATGCGCACGTTCGACGGCCGCCTGCGACAAGACCTTGCTGCTCTCGATTCCGCCGGCGGTCTGCGACTGCGGCATCGAATAACCGAACGACCCATCACCATACTTGGTCGTGATCGCGCCGTTTGGCTGCTGAACGCTCGTCGAGCCCTCCATATGGGTCGAGTTGGTGTCCCACTTGTTGCCGCTCATATTGTTGAAGCTGTGGTTGTCGAAGCCGGTGTTTCCGAACTGGAAATTACCCGTCGTCTTCGCGCCGGCCGCCGCCTCTGCCCCCGAACTGAAGTTACGCATCAGGCTCTCGCCCATGCCGCCCACGGCGAAACTCCCGCGCATGATCATCGAGACAAGCAGCGGAACCGACATCAACATCGTGCCCGCCAGCGATGCGACGTCGGCGTTGGCCGAGCCGATCGCGTCAAGGTTCGACCAGTTGATGCCTGCCACGACGCCAGGAATTTGGGCCGACCCAGCGGCATCCTTGATCCCCTGCCCCATCATGATCTTGTTGAGGATCACGTAGAGCGGACCCCAGGCCTGCAGGCCGATGAAGCCTGAAATATAGCCCTTCAACATCATCGGTCCGGTCTTCGGCAGCAGGAACGCTGGGAACAGGATCGGGAACATCCCGATCAGCATCACCTCGATCACGATCTTCAGGATCGGCACCGCGCGTTCGCCGATGCCGCCCATCAAGCCCTGCAGATTGCGGGTGTGGACCTCGGCTTGAGTCTCGGCCAGCACATCAAGCGCGCCGGCCCCAGCGTCCGAGGTGTAGTTGCTAATCCCCCGACGCATCAGATTGACCAACATCGCCTGCTGGAAGATCCCCGTGGAGTCGCGCGACGCCCCGATGATCTTTTCGTGCATCGACTCCGTCGTGCTTCGCACCCGTGCCTGCGCATCTGCCGAGGGCATCCCCGGGTTCAGTCGCGACGCCTGAGCGGCGACCACCTTCTGAACCTCTGCGTTCCACAGCGGCGTCAAGGTCGCCGCGGCCTGCGGGCAGTCCATCGACACGCTTTGGCCGGCGTCGTTCACGTAGGCCATCGCCACCGCCGGGTTAGGGTTGGCGGTGATGGTCGTCCAGATGTCGCCCGTTTCCATCAGCGCCTTCATGCCCAGCTGCTCGGTCGCGACGTCCTGATAGACGCACCTGGCGATGTAATTCTGGACGTTGGTTTCGAAGGTCGCGTTGACCGGCCGAACCTCACGCAAGCGCTCGACCAGCTTGGCGCCGTAGATCATCCCCGTTTCCGAGTAGCGAAGATCGCCAATGTCGCCAAAAGCCTGTTCCGACAGGTCGATCGCCCGTCGGCCGACCTGGCTCGTGAGGGACGCCATCATGCCGACGCCGAGCGGGACGTTGGCGACCGCGCCGCCGGCCATGTACGGATTAAGCTCGTCCGTCACCTGCACGGTGACCTTCGGCACCCACATGATCCCGTACATCAGCAGGGCCATCATGTACCACTGGAACAGCGACTTGAGGTTCAGGTCGAAGGCCATCTTCAGAATGCCGGCCAACAGGCCGAGCATCATCGCCAAGCGGATCAACGACGACATGCCATTGCTGCCGGCCAGCATGGCCACGCTGTTGAAGACGTCGCGGTAATACTCACCGCCGCCGTAGGCGACGAATTCCATCGGACCCATCGCCGCCCCCTATTGCTGCATGTTGCTGGCGAAGGCGATCGAGGCGCCGACGCGGTTGGCCAGGCGCGACCCCACGACGCTCTCCATCACCTGCACATTGGCCACGAAGGCCTGCATGGCGGTCGCGCGGACCTGCACCTGGCCCTGCTTCGTCAGCAGGCTCGTGCGAGCCTCGGCCACGCTGCGGTTCCAGTCCGCCAACTTGTCTGCGTCGACGTTCTGCAGGTTGGAGGCGCCGCGCTGCAGTTCGTTGACGACCTGCGTGACCCAGCCATAGGTCATGTCCAGGGCGATGACTTCCGCGTACTGGGCGATCGCCGCGTCGGCGCCCTGCTTATTGTAGGCGACCTGGACGGCCATCATCTTGTGGACCGGCAGGCTGACCATGCCGAGGAACGACTGTTCCTGGGCCGTCAGAGGTTGCTTGTTGCGGATCTTGTCGGTGATCGACAGCAGCATGGTCTGGACCTGCCACTTGAACGCCGCGCTCGGCGCGATCGTGATCGTTTTCGTGAATTGGGTCGGATTCAAGCACCGCACCTGCTCGTCGCACTGGTGAACCTTCACCGTTCCGCCGTCCAGAATCGCGGTCAGCGTGCCCTCGTCCAGGGCCGCCGCCGGCAGCATCGAGACTGTGCACCCGCCCGCCGCGCTGCCACCCGGGCAGCTGTAGATGACCGAGCCTGTCAGGGTCATGGCGAGCTCGCCCAATTCCTTGTTGGACGAGAACAGCGCCTGCTTCTTGACCGCTTCCCAAGCCAGGTTGGTGTTGATCGGGATAACCTCCTTCTGCGCGGCGGACACGTTGTCCAGGTCCTTCTGCGGGCTCTTGGCGCAGCCCCACTTGGCCGCCGCAGCATCGCTATAGGTCCCGTTTTCACGGCCCAGCTGGGTGCAGAATTTGTTGGATGCGCCGTCGATCTTGTCGAACGTGCTCCCGACCAGCTTCTGAGCCGCCTCGCACGAATTGATGTTCATGGCGTTGGCCTTCTGGGCCCAGTCCTGCAGCGTCTCCAACTGGTTGGCGATCACCGGCGAAAGCGACTTGAGCGCCAGCAAGAAAACGTAGCCAGCCGCGTTCGACGCGGTGGCCTTCATCGTGGCGATCAGCTGATCGGAGCTGATGAACGAGAAGCTGCCGCCGAAGACGTCGATCCCGCCGCAGCCAGCGCGCACCGACGGCAACTGAACCGACGAAACCTGAGACGTCATCTGCGGCGTCCGAACCGAGATGTTCCCGGCCGAGTAGTACCCCATCTTCTGGCCCTTATAGGCCGTCGGACCGGTGACGTTCGACATCACCAGCGAGTTGTCGAAGAAGGAGTCCATGCTGCTATTGACGTCGCCGGCGACGCCCGGCGTCCAGGCGAGCATGGCGAGCGCGACACCCGTGGCGATCGCCTTGTTGAGCTTGCTGATCATTCCACTGCCCTCCCTAGTAATCTTTGCCCGGCTCGATCGCGAGCAGGACGTAAAGTCGTTCAGCGATGTCCTCGACCGACATGACGCCAGCGCCGATGTAGGTCAGGCAGCCCTTGGGCTGCTTGCAGGACCGCAAAGTGACGGTGTTGTTGCCCGACAGACGGATCGTGGTCGGCTGCAGGCGACCGGCGACCACACGGTCGGGCGCCTGGAAGACCAGCATCGCGGGCGTGGCTGGGCCGATGCCCCAGGCCTTCAGCTGGCCCTGGTCGGTGACGACCTTCTCGAAGTTCTCATTGCTGGCGCCGTCGCCCGACACCGCCGTCACCGGCACCCCGTAGCGATCGCTGAAATTGCGGACGATCGGCGAAGCGACCCGGCACGCCGGGCAGTCACCGCGGAACACATAGAAAAGCCCGACCTTCTCGGCCGCGCCGCGTAAGAACAGGTCGCGATCGCCGTCACGGCTGTCTTGCCAGACGCGCTTGCCCAACGTGTTGATCGGACGCTTCAGCGTGTAGTCCAAATCGGGGTTTTCCCAGATCAGACGCTTCCAGTTGTCCTGGAACAGGGTCGCGCGGTCTAGGGCGACCTGCTGCAGCTCGTAGTAGTGGCGAATGTTTTCAGGGGTCGGTTCCCAGACGGCCGCGTTCTTCGCGGTCTCAAGCTCCTTTTGGAAGGCCTCGAGCGCCTTGGCGTTGGCTTCCATCGGATCCTCTGCCGGCGCGTCGGGCTTCTTGGCCTGCGGCGCCTTCGGGCGCTCGCAGTAGAACCAGGTTCCCAGCGACCGGCCGCAGTAGTCCACGGCCGGCTGGCCAGCATCGGCCGGGGTGTCCAGGGCAGAAGCCGCCTGGGCCGTCGCGACGACGGCCCAGCTCATCGCAGCCAACGCTGCGCCACACACGAGAGCACGAACGCCCATTAGAGACCTCCAGGGATCGCCGTGGACGAGGCGGCCGTTCCCGACCCCATCATCCCGTCGATGCTGCTTTTGATACGGTTGATTGTGGAATTGCTGTCCGGCGACATGACCTTGTTCATCATGTCTTGGGTGAACTCAGAGAAGTCGACGTTCGACAGATCCAGGTGTTGGAACTGATCGACCGTGAAGCCCGAGCAGTCGGGCGACTTAGGGGCGCCCCAGGGCTTGTTGATCTGCTTACGGCCCTCGACCTGGACGATCTTGGCCAACGTCCCTTCGAACGAGCAGTAACGCATCGACTTCTCGGTGCAGATGCCGATGAAGCTCTTCGACGAGCACCAGGTCCCGACGTAGTAGACCGACTTGGCCTCCTGTCGGTCCATTAGCGTCTTTTCTTCCTGGTCGCACTGCGCCAGGCCGAGCGACACGCCCCAACCGGAGTCCTTGCAGCAGTTACGGAAGCCCAGGACGGCCTTGCGGCAGCGCATGGCCGTGCCTTTGAACACCGTCGGCTCGAACTGCTGGCCTTCGCCCGCCTGCTTCATGATCGTGAGCGCAGCGATGACGTCCGGAAGCTCCTTGTCGGGCTTCTCACCGGCCGGCTGTTCGTAGCATTCCTGGCCGACGCAGACCTTGGTCGTGCAGGTCGTTTCGTCCTTCGTGGTCGAAGTCCCCTTCTTGCAGTCGAAGACGTTTTCCAGGGCCTTGCACTGAGCCAACGGCACGTTGTCGCCGTCCAGACATTGCTTCTCTCGCAGCGTGCACCCGGACGGCGGCGAGCAGTTGTTCGTCTCCGGCTGCGGGCGGTCGCAGGTGTAGGTGTCAGTCTCTTCCCAGCACGTCGCCGTGGCCTGGGCGCCATCGATCGTCCGCGTGCCCGCTCCTTGAGTGCAGGCCGTCACCGGAGGCTTCTGGCAATTCGGGTCGCTCTTCTGGGCGCAAGCCGCGTCCACGAAGCCGCCGCCCACCTGGTCGACGGGCGTGGCGATCGGCGCGCCCTGCGGGCCAGGCGTCGGGACCTCGCACCGGAAGGTGTAGGTATAGCCCGAGCAGTTGTTGTCCTTGTCGGTGAGCGCGCAGCGCTGGCCCGTCTGGACGCAGCCCGACGGCGGGCGCGGGTCCGGGCAAGTGCTCACGCTGGCCCCCGACCAGCAGGTGTAGGTCTCGCGGCGCTTCCAAGGATCGCGCGTCACCGACAGACCGTTGATAATCTTGGTCGCGTTGCCCTCGACGACCACGTTGCTGTCCAGGTGGCAAAGCGGATCGTTGCGCTGGGCCGCGCACGGGTCGGTCCAGTATTCACCAACGACGTCGTAGACGGTCTGAATCGGCGTCCCGCCGTTGTTGACCGGGTTCTCGCAGCGATAGGTCTTCTGATACGCCGAGCAATTGCCGTTCTTGTCGAAGTTGTCGCAGTTGGCCTGGGTCTGCGTGCAGCCCGCGAACGGCGCGCAAGTCTCGACCGCCGTGGACGTCCAGCAGGTGTAGTCCTGTTGCGCCGCCCAGGGCCCGGCGACGGGCAGCCCATTGACGACGTGCGTCGTGTTGTCGGTCACGGTGTCGTGGACCTTCGAGCAATTGCCGTTGCTGTCGAGGGCGCTGCAGTTGTTCGACCAGAAGTCCTGAACGATGTCGCGCGGCATATCGATCGCCGGACCCGCCGCGGCGATCGGGTTCTCGCATCGGATCTGGCTCTCCTGCTGAGCGCAGGTCGCCGGCGACGTGTACGTCTTGTTGATCAGCGTACATTCCGCGTTACCGCAGCTCTGACCGGTCAGTGTCGTGCCCGCAGGGGGCGCGCAGCCAGGCGCGTCGACCCGCGTGTTGCACGTCTGATTGCCGTACTCGATGTTCCCCGAGTCCTGCACCACGCAGCTCGACGGAGACTGGCTGCAGATGTTTGGGCCCGCCATGAGCTGCACGGCCGCGTAGAAACCGAAACTCGGGTTGTCGCGCTGCGCGTTCACGTAGATCGCCGGCAAACCGTTCGCGGTCCCGACCGTGAACGTCTTCACAGCGGCGCGGTTGATGACCGTCGAGATTGGCGCGTCGCACTTCCAGCGCCCGCCAAACCCAGTATACGGCACCATGCCCTTCGGCGCGGAGCAGACGTTCCCGACCACGTACATACCCGTCGCGCGGCAATGGCCGCCCGAGATTGACTGCAGCCAAGCGTCAAGCTGTTCGACCGTTTTGTTACAAGCCAGGCCCCAAGTGTGGTTCTCCGGCGCGCCCTCATACTCGTAGGAAACCGACTCGTAGGGCGCGTTCGTGCAAGCCGCCGTCGCCGAGCCGCCGGTGTAGCCTTCTTGGCAGCTGTAGTTCTGGCCCGGGTTGGTCGCCGTGCAAGTCGGGCCCGCCTGGACGTAGCAGCCAGCCTGGCCATTGGCCGAACAGCCCTGCGACTGAACCGGCGCGGTCTCCGGCTGCGAAATGCTGCAGCCGTACACGTAGTCCTCATCGACCACGACGGTCCGCTGCCTGGTGCAGCTAGCCGGGTAGGACGACCAGTCCGTCCCTGTCCGGCATTGATAGACGTAGTCGTCATCGACGACGACGATCCGCTCGGGCTCGCAGACCGCCGAGGCGGCCGACCACTTCGTACCGGCGGTGCATTCGTACACGTAGTCGGTGTCGAACACCGGCACGTAGGTCCGCTTGCAGGTCTCGCTAGTCACGATGACAGGGTTCCCGCTCTCGCAGGTGTAGACGCTTTCCTCGACGTGGGTTTCCGTCACCGTCTCGGTGCGGCACTCCGTCGTCGGCTTCGTCGACAGTTCACCCGTGGCCGAGCTTGGATCGCGCAGCAGATCGAACGAGCTCTTCAGCCAGGCGTCGTTGGCGCTCACCTGCCCGGCCGTCGCGCCCTGGGTGTTGGAGATCAGGTCCCCGTACCCGTTCCCCGGCCGAGCCTGCTGCCCGGCTTGCTCAAGGCCGCTCGGGTTGTTCCACAAGCCCGTCAGGTTCGACACATCGCCGTCGGCGAAGGGAACCGTCCCGACAGGTTCCGCGAGGGCGGGGGGCGGGTGCGACGCGGCGAAATCGGCACCCGAATTGCCCTCCTGGGCGGCCGAAACGCCGATGGACGCCGACAGGATGACGGCGGCCACGCAGAACGACTGGAACAGGCGAGACAGCGACGAAGTCATCAGCGGGCCTCCAGCTTGCGCAGGGCTTCGCGAGCGACCTTCGGAGCGCCGGTCCCCCGGCTGCCGAGCTGGCGCAGGGCTTCACCCGTCGAAATGTTGCCCGCGATCTTGTCGAAGGCGGGCGCAACGCTCGTGCAGCTCACCCCTTCGGTGCAGGGCTGGACCGGATCGGCCGCCGTGATGAACACCGGCACCTGCTCGATCCTGAACGCGCGGAACACCTGGGGCTCGATCGCGATGCCGTTCAGCGACTTCTCGTCGAACACGCGGCGCGCGGCCGCGGCCGTCTCGGGGAACGAGTTGTTGACCAGGCCACGGATGACCAGCTTGCCGCCGGCCTTGCTGACGTCCCGCGACAGGTCGCGCAGCGCCTGCACCGGCATGGTCAGGCTGACGGCGACATAGAACGCCCCGTCGCTCAACGCCGGCGCCAGGTGACCGCTGACGTCCTGGCCGAACATCTTGGAATCGACCATGCCGAGCCCCTGACGGATCCGTGCGGCGTTGTCACGGGACAGCTGGGCGGCGTCGGCTGCGTAGGGGTTGTCGCGCCCCTGCGATCCGTCAACAAAGCCCTGCAGGCCCGCAGCGGCCTTTTCAGCGCGGGCCTTTGTCTGGGCGATGATCGCCTGAATGTCGGCGCCGAGCGCGTCCTGGGCGTGGGCGCTGGCCCAGCCGCAGGTCAGCGACACGACGACCAGGCCGACGACGGCCGAGACCCGGCCACGGCCGCGAAGGCTCGCCTCGACCAGACAGGCACCCGCGCAAACGCCGATGGCGGCCAGGATCCAGCAATAGACAGAACCGTTGAATGCCATGTCGCGCACCTATGGGATGACCGTGACGCAGCAGTTGCGCTTGCGCCAAACCAGGTAGCCGTAGTCCTCGCCCTTGATCGGGATGGACTTGCCGCCTTCGTATGTGACCGAGGCTCGCCCGATGTTCGGGCAGGTGAATTTGCCGCCGGTGTGAGCCACCGGGTTGATCAGCTGGAAGCGGTACTGCCGCTTATCCATGATCGGCATTTTGTACTTTTCGCAGACCGCCGAAGGACCGCTGGTGCCGTCGGCCAAGAGCATTCGGTGCATCTTGAACGCGAAGCGTTCGGTGGCCTGCAGGCTGCCTTGGATGTCGCCGTACTCACCGGCGATGTTGCCGTTCATCGGGTACATCGTGCCCTGGCACCCAGCGCACCAGAACAGCTCGTGGCGCGATCCGCCGATCGTCGAGGCGGCGCAGTCCACCGAGCACGCGGCGATCGCGATCGGGTTGGCGAAGATCAACGCTTCGGGGTTGATCAGGGTGGTCAGCGTGTCGTCGTTCCAGAGCGGATCCAACTCGGTCAGGTAGGCGACGTCGAACGAGGTGCGCTCCAGGCACAGGAAGTCGGTCAGGATCTCCATCCAGACCATCACGGGGTAGATGTACCAGTGGACGTGATAGGCCGACGCCTTGCCGACGCCGTGATCCATGGAATTTTCCGACTTAGCCGGAAACCCGATCCCCGGATCGATGGAAATGCCGCCCAGGTTCACGAAGCAGTACGGCTTGGTGGTCACATCGGCCATCCGGACCGGCTCCCAGAAGCCGACCGCCAGGCCAATGCGCACGAACAGCGGCGGCGGCGCGGGACACAGGCAAACCGGCGAGCCTGGGTTTGGAGTGTCGGGCTTGTCGCCCTTGAACATGGCGATCGAGCCCAGGGACAGCGGGAACATGCACGACCAGCAAACGTCGCTAAACGGGTTCGGGAACTTGCCCGTGCAGGACCCGCCAGCGGCCGCCGGCTGGATCCCGAGCGTGAGTGCGGCGACGACGCCGATCGCCAGCTGGGTGAGCTTGCGCATAGAGATCATGGCCGCACCTCCGAAATGCGCATCCGCAGGCCATCGCGCTCGATCACGGCGGGCACCTGGCGCACGCCGAAGTGGCCGGTGATCCGACCTTCCTGATCGAAGTAGATCTGCACCTTGTTCTTCCGCATCAACTCGAGCGGAGCGCCGTTGGTGAGGATCAGTCGGCCGCGTTGCACGCCGACCTGCTTCAGCTTCTTCAGACCGAACGCGACCTGGGCGGGGTCATCCCCATTGACGAGGATCATCACCCGGTCGAAGCCCGGCATCCGCTCGAGCGGGTTGATGCGGTCGCCGGCGTGGGCGAACACACGCCCGTCCGGGTGCCGGTAGTCCTGCGGGACCGTAATGCTCGGGTCGAACAGCCAACTCCGAGGAGCCTCGGTCGTGCGCAGACCCTCGACCGGCTTGGGGCGCTCGACGCGCTTCTTCACCCGCTCGGTGAATTCGCGCTGCATGGCGGGCAGCTTTCCGGATGCCTTGGCCTTGGCGATCTGGGCGGCGATGTAGTCCAGGATGTCGCGCTCGCCGATCGGGAAGGTGTTGCCCATCGTGCCGAGATCGCCGGCGGCGGCAGGCGAGGCGATCATCGTCGCGGCGCACAGCGCCAAAGCCATCTTGCGGAAGCCCATCACATCACCGGCCTTGCAACACCGCGAATGCGGTCGCGCCGCACCCAGCCGATGTCGGCGTAGCGGCTGTCGTAGGAGTCGACGTGATCGCCGACGACGAAGTAGCGACCGGCCGGGATGATCCCTTGCGCGGTCGGCTTGAGAGGTCGGCCGTCCCGGGCAACCGGCTTGGCGCGCCCGACGAAGCGGCCTGCGACAAAGACGTCACGGCCTACCAGCCGCACTTCGTCGCCAGGCACGCCGGCGACGCGCTTCACGAAGGGCGTGCTGGACGGATAGAACCGGTTGGGGATCGGGAAGAACTGCACGTAGTCGCCCCGAACGGGCGCGGTGTTCTCCGTGTCGACTAGGTAGCCCCAGTCGGAGAGGCTTTCGCTCAGGTTCACGCCGAACTGGTAGCGCGACGTCGTGGCGCCCACGACGAAGATCCCGACCACCAGAGCGGCGAACGTCAGGGCCTTGGTCCTCTTGCTGACCGACCGCATCATGCCTCGACGAGCCCCTGCAGATAGAGGATCGCCGCCGCCGTCAGCGTCATGTCCTTGTCGAACATCGGCATCAGCTTCTTCATGCCGACAGGGCCGATTTCGCTCGTTACAATCTGCTCGCCCTGCATCTTGACGGCCTGCAGGGTCGCAGGCGCCTTGGGCTGACGTTGCCGGAAATTGAAGCGCGACGGCTTCGGGTCTTCGGCGCAGAACCTCAAGAAGGCGAGCTCTTCGGCAGTCAGATCCATTAGCCACGGGGCTCCTCGACCAGGGGCTTGGCGTCGATCGGGGCGAGCGGCGACGCGAGCGTGGCGCCCACGCCGCTCAGCACGCCGACCGGCCGGACCGGACGGGCGGCTTTCAACTTTTCCATCGAGGCGGTGACGGCCTTGTCGATCTGCGCGGTCCAGTCGTCGGACTCGCCGGCCAGCACGCATTCGCGGGCCAAGACGATCACGCCATCCTCGACGGCGACGCGCTTGAGCGTGTCCTGGCTGACCGCCAGATAGGCTTCCATGCTGGCGCGCGCCTCGGCCTCGCCGCGCGAGCCGACGGCCTCGCGCGCGATGAAGCCTTGGGTCATTTCGGTGATCCCGACCGTCACCACGCGCTGAGGCTTGGTGTTCATGATCTTGACCCAGGCGCCCACGTTGGAGACGGCCAGGGCGCCGATCACCATGATCGCGACCTGTCCCTTGGTCGGGCCGTACTTGGCCCAGGTGGCGCGCCAGCTGGCCCGCGTCTTCTCCGGAGGCTGCGGCGCTGCGGCTTGGGTTTCATCGGTCATTGCAGTTGCCCTTTCGGCGGAAAAGGGCTGCGCCGATCGACAGCAGAGCCCAGAACCCCACGACGACGGCCGTCACAGGCCAGCGTTCGTTGGGGGCGGTGTTGGCGTAGTGGGTCCAGAACGAGCCCCAGATGCGGCCGGCGGCGGCGAGGCTGAGCCCGCCAATGCCGAGGGCCACCAGGTTCATCAGGCCAAGGCCGATCAGGCCGTTCTCGACGGCCGTCCCGACCAGCGACAGCGACGGCAGACGGCGCGCCCGGCGGCCGCTGCGGCCCCGGCCGATGCTGTGGCCGACCAGGTCGTCGGTTTTCACGTCAGCCCAGGTCATGCCGCGCGCCTCAGCTGCTGCAGGACCTCGCGGGCGCCGCGCTGGGCGACCTCGCGGACGCACTCCTCAAGCGGCATACCGCGCACGCGCAGCCCGTCGATCGCGGCGAAGACCTCCGGCTTGGACGAGTAGAGGGTGGCCGAATACGGATCCAGGATCAGGCGGGCCAGGAACTTGCCGCCCGGCACCATGACGACCATCTCCGAATACTCACCGTCGACGACCTTGAGCGACTTCATCAGCGCCATGGTCGCTTCGTCGATCTGCAGGCGGGCGTCGTTGCGGAACTGCTCCAGCGCATCCTCCTTCAGGCGAAGGACGACGGTGTGGTCGCTGTTTTCGATGCAGGCCTTGGAGCCGGACGTCTTGTAGTAGTCGTTCAGCGACTGCGTGCCGGTGATGATCGCGCCGCCTTCCTTGCGGCAGCGACGCGCCATGCCTTCGATGAACTTGCCCGTCGCGCCGTCGGCCAGCAGTTGCCAGGCCTCGTCGATGATCAGGGCCTTCTTCACCTCACGGCCGCCCTCTTTCATCTTCTGCCGGATCAGGAAGAGGATCGCCAAGATCACAACAGCGCGCAGCGCCGGCTTGCTCTCCAGGTCCTTCATCTCGAACACGGTGTAGGGGTTGGTGATGTCGAGGTTGGCCGGGCCGTTGAAGTAGCCGCCATACGTGCCGCCAGCCGCGTAGGGCTGCATCGACCACACCAGGTTCTCGCCGCGCTCGCCGTAGCCGCCGGACTTCAGCTCCTGGATCACGGCGTCGATTGACCCGGCCGAACGGTCGCGATCCCAGACCACGCTGATGGCCTTCTCAAGGATGCCGAGCTCTTCGTCGGAGGCCTTGCCGTCGCCGCGCGCCATCTGCTCGCAGATCATCGACAACATGCTCTTGCACTCGACGAGATAGGCGGGGCTGCGCTCCACCAGGTCTTCGTCGATCATGCTGAAGGGGTTGATGCAGATCTGCTGATCCAGGTCGAACCGGATCCAGGCGCCGCCCTGCATCAAACAGGAGTTCTTGAAGCTCTCGCCGTCGTCGATCGCCATCACCCGGGCGCCCGCTCCGCGCAGCGAGGCGGCGATCTCTTGCATGAAGACCGACTTGCCCGAGCCGGACGAACCGACGACCGCGCAGTTGTGGTTGCCTTCGGCGTTGCCGAAAATCGAGTAGTAGAAGAGCTGGCCACGACGCCCCGCCAGCAGCATGTGCGGCGTGTCGGGAAAGCCGAGGAATTCGCCCTGCAGCGGCGCGAGCTTGGCGGCCGTCGTCGACGTCATGCGCCGCATCCGGCCCATCTTGTTCAGGTCTTCGACCATGCCGCCGTTGAACCCGAACGGGATCGAGCACAGCAGCGTCTGCAGGTGAATGTCGTCCTGGCGTTCGATCTTGTAGCCCGACCCGCTCCACACCGCGGCCAACTGGCGTTCGGCGGAGAGGGCAAGCTTGGCGGGCGCAATCGACAGGACATACATGCCGATGTGCGTCAGCCGGGCGGCCTTGTCGGAAACCTCTTCGGCGACCCATTTCCACTCTTCGGCCGCCGCCATCGTTTCCGGTGACATGCGGCTGAAGTAGTTGCCTGCCGCCTGGGCCGTGCGGATTCGCTTAAACTCGGCGATCGTCCGGGTCTTTTCCTCGGACATATTCTGGAAGCAGAGCGAGGTGATCGACGGGCCGACCAGGCGCAGCTGGTCGTTGAACATATCGCCCAGGAGGCGCGACATGCGCCCCTGCGACCATTGATGGGCGAACTTGCTCACGGCGAAGCCGCGCACTTGGAAATGCTCGTCCCGACGCTGGCCTTCACGAGCCAAAGCGACGACTTGCGGGTCGCTCTCGTCGAGCAGTAGCTCATCGCCATTGGCGACGGTCGTGATGTCCAGCCGGTTGCGGTAGACGGTGTAGGCCGTGTCCCAGTTCACCATCTGTTCATTGAGGTAGACCGTCTCGTCGTGCTTGCGATCGTTGCGGCGAACATTGGTCGTCGGGTTCAGAATGTCGCCGACCAACTCGACGAGTTGCTGGGGGTGGACGACCTCGGCCAGGCTCCGCATCGCCTTGAAGTCGGCGATGAACCGGCTGCGGGCCTCGACCAGTTCGTCGGCGACCGGCGAATCCAGCTCGCCAGCCTTCTCGACGGTGATGAAGATCCGGAAGTCGCGAAAGTAGAACGGCGAGTGCGCCGAGGCCGAAGCCCAGGCGCCCTTGGCCAGAAACTCGCGCCGAGCGCGACCCAGCTCCTTATAGACCCCGCCTTGCTGTGCGCGGACCTTGGCCCAGCGATCGATCAGATCGCCGATCTTGGGCGAAGCATAGTTGAGCACCTGGACCGTGGCGCCCGCCGGGACGCCGCGCGCGAACAGCTCTTCCAGCATCCGCCCCTGGACCTCATCAGCCCCGATGAGCGGGATGACCTCGATTACGAAGCCCAGCCGGCCCTCGTTCACGTACAGCTCGCGGTCGGCGTCCCACATGCGGTAGGGCAGAAGCTTAGACAGGCTCGCCCCGCTAAACCCCTGGCGCGGCGCGCCCACGGGAGGCGGCTCGACGAAAATCGCCCCGGCCACGGCCAGGAGCGTATCGCCAAGCAACTTCTGCACCTGATTTTTCATGGGTCGCCTTACTTTCCGGACGTCTGAGGTTGGGCGTCGACGAGGGCTTGGGGCGTTGCGGCCGGGCCCCACCAGCCGCCGCGGCGCATGACCGCGTAGACCTCGGAGCGCGGGTAGTAGTCGCCGGTCCGGTCAACGAACGGCGAGAACACCACGCGCATCACCTGGTCGCCTTCTCGAGCCGGCACGCCGGGTCCGTTCAACGACGACCACGGCGGGGTCTTCCACCAGCGAACGACCTGCGCGCCTTCGATGGCCGAGGCGGCGGGGTCGGCCGCGGCGACCCCGCCGATCAGGCGATCGTTCTCTTCGATCGAATGGCAGTTGCCGCCCAGGCCCTTGGGGGCCTTGCACGACCAGCTGCCTTCCGTGGTCGAGGCGCAGCCCGCCAGGGCCACGCAGGTAGCGCCGATTGCGAGAAGCGCCTTCATGCTCAGGCGCCCTTCGCGAAGGCGCGCAGGTCAGCGACCGGCTTCCAGCCACTGATCCGCTGGCCATCGGCGCGCACGATGGTCGGCGTGCCGGTGATGCCGTTGGCTTGGGCGAAGGCGGTGTTGTCGCCAACGGCCTTGTCGGCCGCGTCGCAGTTGCCAGGCGAGGTCAGCTCGCCGCCGCCGTAGATGGCGGCCACCGCCTTGACGCGATCCTTGGAGCACAGGGCCAGCTTGGCCTTGTCACGGCTGTCGGCCGCCAGGAATGCGATCGGGTATTCGGTCACTTCGATGTCGGGCGCCGACTTCAGGTCTTCCCAGAGCTTGTGGCAATAGCCGCAGTTCAGGTCGGTGAAGATCGTGATCTTTACAGCCGCGCCGGGGTTGTGGACGATGGCGTTATCGCGCGGCAGCGTGACCTTCAGAGGTGCGCTGGGCGACGCGGGCGCGGCGGCGGCGGCCTGCTGCGGGGCGGCCGGCGCGGCCTGTTGACCATTGAGCTTGCCCTCAACGTTGTTGACCGCCGCCAGCTCCCGCAGGCGCTTGTCGGTCAGGTCGATCTTGTTCTCGGTGTCCAGCACCGCGCCGACGAAGGCCAGGTTGCCGTCCTTGGAGACGTAGAAGACGTTCTGGCCGCCGGCGACGACTTCGCAGAGCCCCCCCATCTTCACGTCGCAGTTGGCGCTCGTGATCTTCGTGTTCGGGAAGCGCTTGGACACCTTCTTGATCAGGGCGCTTTCGCTACCGCCAGCGACGGCGTTGAAGGCATAGCCGCCGACGCCGACGGCCAGGACGGTGGCGCAGACGCCAAGAAGGGCGAGTTTCTTACGGTTCATCAGTTCTCTCCAGTCAGCGTTGCTTGAGGGCCGGGCACGACCATTGGTTCGATGCGCAGGCCGCGAGGGTGAGGGGCAGGACGGCGACAAGGGCCGCCAGGGCGAGGTTGCGGAATGGCCGGGTCATTTCTTGGCGACCTCAAAGCCCTTCAGGAACACCAGCTCGACCTCCACGCCGGTCGGCATCTCGATCACGGGCTGATATTGCTCGGCGCGCTTGATGTAGTAGTCGGCCAGGACAGAGGCGGCGTTGCCGACCCCGCCGCCGAGCGCACCAGCCGCCATCTGCGATTTGTTCAGCTCTGGGGTTTGCAGCGCGCCGCCGGCGCCGGCCGTGATGGTGTTCAGGCTCTGGTTGGTGTAGCGTTCCAGGGACGAACCCAGGCCTTGCAGCGTGCCGGCGACCAAGGCCTTGGTGGTCAGGCCCCCTTCCCTGCTGATGACCTTGCCGCGAACGCCGGCCTTGCCGCGCGAGGCGGCGTAGCCTTCGACAGCGGCCACGGCGAATTGCTTGGGACCGGCAGGGCACGAGATGCGCTGCAGCTTGATGTAGACCTTTTCCGACGACAGCTCGGCGTAGGCGGCGCCGTTGACCACACAGCCATTCAAGTCCGTGGTCTGGTAGTGGCCGCCGGCCCCGACGTGGATCGCCGGGCCGGTGATCCGGAACATCACCGGCTTGGGATCAGCCGACTGTGAAACGCCAGTCGTCGCGTCGACGCCGACCAGAACGCGCGCCTTGACGTAGGCGTTTGGCGGGACGAAGCGCTTGCTCTCGTAATACTGGACGCCCTGCGACACGAACTGGTCGCCGCCGGTCGCAGCCTGGCCTGCAGCGGCCGGTTGGCTGTCCGCATCGGCCACCGTGGCGGCCTTGGCCGAGGTCTTGATGACCCCGAACGTGCGGCGGGGCGCGGCGGCTCGGTTGGCGCCCGGGATCCCAGCGCCTTGCTGCGCGCTCGCCGGGGCGAACGGATCGCCGGCCGCCGAATAGGCAGCGGGAGCACCGACCGGGCCTTGCGTCAGCGGAGCGGCCTGGACGGGCGCTTGCGCCTGCACTTGGCTCCGGCGCGCGACCTCATCCTCATACGCCTTCATCGTGTTGACGGCGTTGTTGTGATCCGAGAGGCGCTGTTGCTCGGCTTGGGCCAGGCGGGTGGCCAGCTCGGCCTTTTCTTGCTCGAGGCGGCGATTGTCGCTGTCGAGCGTCGAGACCTGAACGGTCAGGTCCCGTGCGCTGTCGGTCTTGGCGCCCCGGGCGACACTGGCCGTCGCGGAAATACGCTCGGCCTGTTCGGCGGAGACCTTTTCCTTGGGCTTGTCGTCGATCAGGTAGTCATAGGTGAACCAGCCGCCGCCCAGGAGCACGACAGCAATCACGGTGCCCCAGATCAAGCGTTGCTTGCGCTGCGTGGCGGCGTTGACGCCTTCGCTAGCGATGTAGGGGCTCTCGGCCGCCGGGATCTCGGTCATCCTAGTGCTCCTCGACGACGAACACGCGACCAACCTGCTGCGGCGCCAAGGTCTCGGCGCTCACCGCCACGGCCAGGACGCCCGGCACGAAGAAGGTGTCGCCGACCACGGCCTGCTTGGTGTCAGTCGTGTTGCGCAGCTCAAGCACCTGGCCGCGCAAACCAGCGACGTCGTAAATCTCCGAGACGCGAACAGCGAAGGGGCCGGCAGCCCCCGCTTTCTCGTTGAGCACCTGGCGAACGACGCCCTCGGGGCTCTCGCCGTTGAACATCAGCCGGATCAGACCGGTCAGCGTCTCCTGGTAGGGGGCGCGACGATCGGGACGCTGCTCCATGCGGCCTTGAGTGGCTGGATCGACCTGGACCTGAACGGTCTGGCCATCGATCGCGGCCGGGACCAGCACGCCCTGGATCGTGCGGCCGGTGTTGGTGATGAAGAACACCGAGAAGGTCTTGCCCGTGACATCGCCGTCGAAGCCGACGAACACATCACCGGTGGCCTCGCTGGCCTCGACAATGATCTGGGGGCCTTCGGGATCGTCGAGCTTGCGAACCTCGACGATCTTTTCGCCCAGGATCACGACCCGGGACATTTGGTTGGCCGACACCGGCGCTTCGAAGCGGCCGTTACGCACCTGGACCGGATCGGCCATCGCGGCCCCGGCCAGCAGCGCGCACGCAGCGGCTCCCGCCAGGAAGATCTTGGCGACGTTCATTGATGCTTCCATCTTGTTGGCGCGGCCTTGCGCGCGTTCAGCGGCGAGGATCACTGCGGATCCTCCACGACGATCTTCGCCTGGGCGCCTTCGCGGTCCTTGGCGGCGATTTCTTCGAACGACGACAAACGCACCGCGGTCCCGTGACGGGCGAACCGAAGGCGATAGTATTTCGTCTCGTTCTCGATGATCTGGCTGCCGTCGCTGGTCTGCAGCTTGCCCGTCACCTCAACCATCAGGCCGCCGGGCTTCACGAACCATTCCAGCGGGAAGAACGTCTGCGAGGTCTTCGTCTCGCGGCGTTTCTGACGATCTTCGATCAGCTGGCTCTTGATGGCCTGGTAGGTCGCCGGCTCGGCGATCCGCTCCAGTTGCTGCTCGAAATACTGAGCGGTCTCCGGCGTGCGGTTCAGAAACAGGTAGGTGGCGTCGCGCGAAAGGCGTTCCAGGTAGTCGCGGTCGATCGCGCCGCCGGTTCGGACCTCCACGGTGTCGACCAGCGACGGCACCAGAATGACTTTCTGCATGGTGGCCACGGTGACGGCCATCGCGGCGTTGCCGAGGATGCTGACGCCGAGGGCTCCGCCCAGGATGGTCGCGCGGATGCTCATCTTGCGGGCCGCGTCGGCGGCGTGAACAGTGTTCATGGCATTAACCCACCAGTTCGCGCAGGTGCGAGGGCGGGGTTGCCTTGAAACGGAAGATGTAGACCGGCAGCGCGTAATACGCGGCCCACTTCATCCGATGCAGCGAGCTGTTTTGCTTGAACTTGCGCAGCAACCACAGCGCAAAGCCGCCGACCATCAGGCCGACGATGAAATTCAGGGTGACGGTCAGAACCATCAGCGGGATGACCACAACGGCCAATTCATCGCCGGTGAAGACGATGTACCGCGTCGGCTGATCCAGATTTTGCGGGATATAGGCGTCCATGGCCCGAATCCTTTTCCGCCGCGCCAGTTGGCGGCGGCTATCTCGAGGAGATTTTGGGGAGTGGTGCGACCGAGACGGGGGAGACCAATCAGACCGGCCCGGCCGCACGCAGATCATCTAGGGGTGTCGCCGCCTCAGACGAGCGCGGTGACGAACCCCCCGAGGATGTCGGGGCCGAGGCCTGCCGTGACGCCGACCGCCAGACAACTTCCGATGACCTTCCAGTTAAAGGCCGTCACGATATTGACCATCGCGACGCCCACAGAGGCGACCGTGACGAGCTTACCGAGAGAGCCTTTGATCATGCCTTCGACCTGGGCCGTGGCCGGATCGAAGGTCGTATCGGTGCCTGCCATGGCCGACGAAACGACCATGGCCGCACCCACCGCGACGATGCTGAAGGCGACGATTTTCGTCAGCTTCTGCTCGTCGAGGCTGTTGAGGGCCGCTGCGCCGCCAGCGGCGAAGTTCGCCACCTTATTTGCGCCTAGACCCATGAGTGTTTTTCCGTGCATCTACTTTCCCTCACACCTCATCGCAGCCGATAGGTGAGTTATGAAAAGCCATCTCCCGCGCAACTACACAACGAGTAGTGTACTACCGCCGCGCTAACCTTTAAGAGTATTTCAACGTTCCTCGGCAGAAACGGCGCAGGTTGCAGTATTATTGGAGCGCACGCCCCACTCCCGCTACATATCGCTCGGCTAATCGGACAGCCTGCGTCATTTCTGACGCATGGCGCGCCGTTACTGGCGTGGCCAGCGTTTTACGGTTATCGAGTCGTTGATTTTTGAAGCTGGGCTGTTTTGCGTTGCGCTCACGCGCGATTGGTAGATTCAGTTCGCACTGCATGGGCCTCCTGAATCGGGCCCGCCCCTGGAGGACGAAGGCGTGAAGTCGACCAGAGCCGCTCAGTCTGGCGGTCAAATTCGGCTGACTAGCGATCCGGTCTTTTGTGGCGTCCTTAGCGAAGCTCAGGAGATCTTGGCCTCGCAGGCCGGCCGACGAGTGCCGATCAGCGCCCTCGCCCTGCCCGCCTTGCAGTACGCCGAAGACCTCAGCGAGTTCGAGCTCCTGGACCGAGCGGACAAGCTCGATCTTACCAAAGAGGCCTTCGGAGGCGCAGCCCGACTGAACGAAGCTGCCCGCACGGCTCTTGACCGACTGTACGCACAGACGGAGTTCGCCCGACCGCGAAAGGATTCTCGCGCTGCCGGCGTTTGGTCGCGTAGAGCGCTCCTAGTCGTCGCCATCTACGCCTACTGTCAGCACGTTGTGGCCGCCAACCGCTGACTTGCCAGCATTGCGCCTCGCGTAACTCTACCTACCCGCTAACTATGGAATAACGGCTCGTTGTCCGACACGATGTAGAAGTAAATACCGCATTAACTGCGGTAACAATGCCGCGCTGCTCTTCCACATACTTCAACAACATGCTTTCACTTTTGCGCCGAGCCCGCTACTATGACGGCAGTCGGACAGGGGTGTCGCGTATATGCCGTGGAAAGACAGTGAGCTTACCGAGGAGCAGCTGAAGCTGCGCCTTTCGTGGTTTTTCGATCGCAGCTTCAAGGCTGTTGGAATGTCGCGCGTGTCTCGCGTGACAGGCATCTCCCGGTCGACGCTTGCCCGCTACGCCACTTGGGAAATCACCGCCGATAACGACGAGCGCGACGATGCTCGGATCCGCGAGGGGAAGCGGCCGGTGGCCAAAGCCCAGCCTGATGGGCCGCAAAAGTTCGCCGAGATTTACAAGATTACCCGCGCGCTCGGTGTCGAGTTGGACCACCTCATGGTCGCCATTTCACGCAGCACCGATCCTGACAGCTTCGATATGATCATGCGGTCAAACCTCGTCGCTGAGTTCAGCTTCACGACGGCGCTGAATGGTGAGCGGGTCGACCATCCGGTCGTGACGCCCCTGCAAGCCCCAGTCGGCCGCGCCCGTCCGGCGCTGAGCGTTGTGGGATAGGCCTTGAGAACCGGGCGAGCGCCAACCGCCGAGAACGCCGGGCCCCGTCGATTAATCGACGGGGCTTTCGCATTATGGCGATCTGCCCGATCGAGCCCAAGGCCTCGTGTTTTGGCGATCGCGCTCTTGGCGACGTCGGTTCCCATAATGGCCACGGCCTACGTAGCCAGGCCGTCCTTGGCCGATCGCCCCCAGCAGGACGAGCTTTCGGCCCAGATGGAAGCGATGGCGGCGCTCTCCCTTGAGACGGGGCCCCCTGCCTCGACCGTTCGCGATCCGGGGCCGGTGCTCGAGGTCTTGGCCGTCGACCCGGTCGTTCGGGCAATGCGCGCCGAGCAGATCGCGCTGGCAAGCCGGCGGCTCACTCCCCAGGATTTGCGGCTGCCCGATGGCCTGGCGGACATGCACCCGACCGTCGCGGCCAAGACAGCTCAGGCTCTGCACGCCCTGGCCCTGCCCGCTCTGGCGGCTCCACCCTCCCCTCGCCCGGCATCGACCTGGTGGCGGCGCGCGGGTGGGCTCTTCAGGCGCAGTCCTCCGCCTACGCCAATGGCCCCTTCGCCGTTCGTCGCTTCCGCGATCCAGGATGCTTCCGGCGCCACCGGCGTGTCCGCCGCATACCTGCAGCAAGCAGCCAGGCGCGAGTCGGCGTTCAATCCGTTCGCCCAGGCCACCACCAGTTCGGCGACCGGCCTATTCCAATTCGTCGAAGCTACCTGGCTTGATCAGATGCGTCTCCACGGCGCTCGCTACGGCTATGTACGTGAAGCTGCGGCAATCGGCCGAGACGTCCGCGGCAGGCCTGTGATCACCGATCCAGCCATGCGTGCGCACATCTTGTCGCTACGCTTGGATCCCCAACTCGCCTCTTTGATGGCCGGCCATCTGACCCGCGCCAACGCCGCGTCTCTTGAGCAAGCGACGGGCCGTCTGGCGACGTCGGGCGACCTTTATGTCGCACACGTCCTTGGGGTCGACGGCGCGATCGCGCTCATGCGCGCGGCGTCGATCACGCCCGACCTCCCGGCTCGCGATGTCCTTCCGCGAGCAGCCGCCGCGAACCGTCGGCTATTCTACCGTGGATCTGTGGCGCTATCCGCGCGGACCACATACTTGCTGCTGCGCATCAAGGGCGAACTGGTCTGAGGGATTTCCCGCACGGCTCTCTAATCGCTCACAGAATCGGCGTTTGTGACTTCACTCTCGACACTACGATCCGGGCCTGTTTGGCCCACAACGTAGAGGCGTGCGCCTTCCTCCGCAGCAGACCGACGGAAGCCGCAGCCCTTGCAAAAGTGAAAGCACTTTCGCTGATGTCTGCAAAAGTGAAAGCACATTTTGGCTAGTCTTCGCCCCCGGCGACATACTCTCAGGGCATCGTCCTGTTCTCTAGGAAAATGAGCGCACTAGCCTTGAGTCTTCGCGCGGAATGGTGCATATTCGGGTTATTGTTCAGGGGCGTAGCCACGTGCGATTCAACGCGAACGTCAAAGTCCGGATGCCCGACGAGATGGTCGAGCGTTTGTCCGATGCCGCTTGTGAAGCCGGCTGCTCGGTTCCTGAAATGCTGCGCGCCAGTCTCTTGCCCGAGATCCGCAAGGCTTCGCTCGCCGAACTGACAATTCAGCGCCAGCCTCCGCAAGCTCGCCCAAGGGTCATGACGCTCCGTCCTGACTTGGTGGACGCATTGACTGAGGTTGCGGCAGCTACCTACGCGACCAAGGGCGAAGTGCTTTACACGTTCTTGTCGCGCTTCCTGGCCGGCGTGAACACTGGTGCTCCGCGCGGTAGCGTGATGACTCGGACCGATAGGTCCTTCGAAGTTTCGGCGGCGGCTTAGACTTCTAGCGCTGAGCGTATTGCGCTCAATTCGCACTTCCCTAACAAATCGTTACTGCGTGTCTACTTCTGTCTTTTTTACCTACCGGCGGTAGGTAGCTATTGACGAGAATCGCGGGCGCCCGCTTTATCCGGCTCGAACGTAGAGCTGGAGGACTGATTCCGCCAAAGAAAAACCGCCGAACCCGAAGGTCCGGCGGCGCGATAGAAACGCAGCTTAAGAACGGAACACCGTTCTAAGTCGAAGATAATCTCACCGCGTTTCTACCGCGTCTCCCCGGCACAATCAACTGAAAACGCTGATTTCGGCGACGGCGGAGCTTTGCCCGAAACAGACCTCCCCACATGGGGAGAAGAGGTCATGCAAACGCATGAAGGCGCTCGTGCACCCGCACGGGGGCAACGACCGATTACGCCCAAAACACTGGGCGCAGCGCAGATGGCCAGCCGGTGGCGCGGCCTTCCTGACGGAAGAACCAAGGCGGACGTGCTCCGCGCGATCGACGACCTGGATTGCAGTGCCTATCGCCTGCCCGAGCGAGCCCGCGATCTGCTTCGCCTGATCGTCAAGCACCACAAGAAAGAGAACTTCCGCACCCAATCGCAGGTCGGCGTCCCGGGCCCGACGGATGGCCTGGAATTGGTCGCCACCCTGAAGAACGACTACCTGGCGTACCTGCTGGACTGCTCGTCACGCCACGTTTCGAGGCTCACGCAACATCTTGTCGAAGCTGGCCTGGTGCTCATGCGCGACAGCGGCAATCGCCAGCGCTGGATCCGGGGCGACATTGCCGCCCCACAGGAGGTCTACGGTTTCGATCTGCGGCCGCTCATCGCTCGTTTCACCGAGCTGACTGAGGCAAGGCAGCGCGCCCTGGCCGACTTTCATGAGGCACGGGCCCGGCGCCGGCGTCTTTCAGCCTATATGGGCCAGGTGAAGGGTTTGCTCATCAACCCCCTCGACCCCGACATGATTGCGCTCGCTGAGCGCTGCCTCAAGGTGATCGCCGCCACTCGCCAGAGCAAGGACCTGGACACGTTGGCGATGTCGCTCCGGCTCTGTGAAGAGACTGTGGAAAACCTTGCTGCAGCCGTGATTGAAGCTGCTGCTTGCGTGACAGAAATGTCGGGCGAGCCTGACATGGAGCCTGAGCAAGTTACTCCTACGAATGAGTCGTCAGACACAAGAGCGTACAAAGAGGCTTGGCGAGGAGACGTACAGGTCCCCTCCCCTGCTCTGGACCGTGCTGAAACGGCCGCGGACTGGATCGACGCCGAAATCGCGGACCTTGAGCCATGGGGAGCGGGAGACGAGGCTCCAGGCGGTCAAAGCGCCCTCCCCTGCCCTACTGACGACGATCAACTGCTCCTTCCGACCATTGTCGACGGCCAGGAAGTCATCGAGATCGATTTGAGGGGACTTAGCGCCGAGGAAGGCGATCTGGTGGACCTGCCCAGCTCGGCGAGCGTCCTGGCGTCCTTGCCAGCCCTGTTGAAGCCGAAGGGCCTGACGTTCTTCCGCGACCCCGGCCGTTATCCGACCCGCCTATCGCTGCTGTTCGCTTACGGGTCGGCAAGTGCGTCGCGCGCCCTGCTCCTGCCCGATGCTGAGATCCGCAGCCAGGCCCGCGCCGTTGGCGAAAAAGCGTTCGCCGTCGCCGCGCTGCTTGCCGAGTTCGTGCCAGGCGTGCGTAATCGGCGGGCCTATTTCTACGGGATCATCAATAAGATTCGCGACGGTGTTGAGCCGGTCAGCCTGCGTCGAAGCTGGATGCGGTTGGCGCGTGTCTCCCAGCCCGGCGTGGTGATGCACTAGGAATGTCATAGGTATACCTGTTGCATTCCTATCAAAAGCAATACGTTTTCCTTTCGCTTTGCAATCGGCGTCCTTTCGCACACCAATCGTAGGGCGTTCGGCAGGCTGGCATAATGCTTGCGGAAGCCTGTCGCTTGGCTTACAGCTAGCTTGTGAAGGCGTGTCGTCAGCCGTGCGAGTAGCATTCGTAGGGATGCCATCTTGAAGAGGCTGGGCTTGCGGAGGCCTTCCGCATACATTCTGCAAGCAAGGCCAATGCCTTGCGTATCGCAATCATCGGAGGCGCGCGTGCCCGTAATCACCATGGCGTCCAGCAAGGGCGGTTCTGGAAAATCCACCTTGGCGCTGGTCCTGGCCGGCGCCTTCGCGGTCGACGACTACAAGGTCCACATCATCGACGCCGATAGGGCAGGGCGCTTGCTCGATTGGGCGAAGGGCGAGTTTCGCCCCGCGAACATCACCGTTTCGGCGGCCGACGAAGAGACCATCCAGGACGAGATCGCTCGCGCCAAGCGTAACGGCGCCAACGTCGTACTGGTCGACGTGGAAGGCACTGCAAACTTGACGATCGCCTGGGCGGCCGGGGCGTCGGACCTGGTGCTGATCCCCGCCAACCCGAGCACCCAGGACGTCACCGACGCCCTGCGCACCCAACGCTTGCTGCACCGATCGGCGCAAAACGGGGGCCGCCAGATACCTCACGCCTTGGTCTGGAGCCGGGTCCCGAGCGTGCGATCGCGGGACATGAGCCAGCTCGAAAAGCAGGTGGCCGAAGCTGGCCTCCCCATCATCGGCTCGGTCTACGAGCGAACGGCTTACAAGGCCCTGTTCTCTTACCAGACCACCCTGGACAAGATGGACCCCAAGGAGGTCCCCGCTCTGGAGAAGTCCACGCGCGAAGCCGGCCATCTGGCCTTGAACGCGGTCGCCTTCATCAAGTCCCAAAAAGCCGCCGCCTAGCTGGAGCTCATCATGGCCGACCAATCAACCGGGCCTAAGCCCAAGCGCCTTCTGGATGATCTGGACGACGACACGCCCCCGCCCGCCCCAATCCCGCAGCAAAGCATGGCCGACGCCGCCAGCCGCTTCGCCGGGCGCCCCGTGCCGCCCTCGGCTCCCGCGCCGCTGCAGCAACCCGTCGCCACGTCTGAACTGACGATCATCAACCGCGAGCGGAACCTGCTGGGCCGAGACCATCCGTTCAGCGTGAAGCTTCGCCTGGAGACGCGCAACGCGATCAAAGACACCGCCAATCGCAGGAACATCCCGGTCGCCCAGGTGATCGAGGAAGCCATGGCCGCGCTATTCGCCAAGGACAACTGATCACTCTTAATGCGGTACCCGCAGCAGTTCCTCGACGAGCTTAAGGCTCGCCTTCGGCCCTCCGCGGTGATCGGAAAGGTCGTGAAACTGCGTCGGCAGGGCAGGGAGTTCGCGGGCCTGTCGCCCTTCGTCACCGAGAAGACCCCTTCGTTCTTCGTCAACGACGACAAGGGCTTCTACCACTGCTTCTCCAGCGGCAAGCACGGCGACATCATCAACTTCCTGCAGGAAACCGATCGGCTCACCTTCACCGAGGCCGTCGAGCGCCTGGCCAGTGAGGCTGGCCTACCACTGCCGGAGCGAAGCCCCCAACACGCGGCTCACGAGCGCGCTCGCAGCTCCCTGACCGATCTCCTCGAGCAAGCTGCGGCCTGGTTCCAAACCCAGCTGCAGCGACCAGCCGGGGAGGGGGCCAGGGCTTACCTGGACAAGCGGCAAATCCCCGCCCCCGACCTGGCGACATTTCGTGTCGGCTATGCGCCCGCCGACCGCACGGCCCTGAAAGACTACTTGATCGCCAAAGGCGCGGCCCAGGCGGACCTGCTCACAGCCGGGCTACTGGTCGAACCGGCGGCCGGCGGCCGACCGATCGACCGGTTCAATGACCGCATCATCTTCCCGATCCTGGACGGTCGCGGCCGGGTCGTGTCGTTCGCCGGGCGGGCCCTATCGCCGACGGCCCGCGCGAAGTACCTGAACGGGCCCGACAGCCCCGTCTTTTCCAAGGGCAAGGTGCTCTACGGCGCGCACCAGGCCAGGGCCATGCAGGCGGCGTCCGACAGCCCCCTTGTTGTCGTGGAGGGCTATTTCGACGTGATTGCCTGCCACCGCGCCGGCATCCCAGCCGCCGCCCCGATGGGCACGGCGCTGACCATCGACCAAATCGCCGTCGCCTGGCGCCTGCATCCCGAGCCAGTGCTGTGCTTTGACGGCGACGCCGCCGGGCGTCGCGCCGCCAGCCGCGCGATCGACGTGACCTTGCCACTGATCGGGCCCGGCCAGTCCTTTAGGTTCGCGCACCTGCAGGGCAAGGACGCAGACGAGATCTACCGCACCGAGGGCGCCCCGGCGCTTCGCCGACAAATCTCCCTGGCGTCGCCCTTCGCCGAAACCCTGTTCGTCCGCGAACGCGATCGCCAGCCCCTCGACACACCCGAGGCCCGCGCAAGCCTCGCTCAACGCCTCAGAGGCCTCGCCAAGGGCATCAACGACCCTGATCTGGCGCTCGCCTACGCCGAGGACCTGAAAAGCCGCCTAGACGGCCTCCTGGGGCGCGCAAACAGCAAGGCCGGGAGAGGGGAGGGGCCTCTTGCCACCGCTACGCCGCTCAACGCCCTCCGAAACGCCGCACACCAGCGCATCAACCCCTTCCATGCCGCCGTTGCGGTCGCCGCACTAACAAACCCCGCCTGGGCCGCGCCCTACGACGAGGCGATCGCGCGCCTGGGCTTCGTCAACGATCGCCTTTCGCCCCTGGCCGACGTTCTGGTCGCAGCCATGCCCGACAACCCAAACCCCGAGGCTCTGACAGCCCGTATCGACGCCGCAGGCCTGCGGCCCCTGGTGACGGCCGCGACGGCGAGCGCCCAAATGGTGCGCGTGCAGTTCCTCGACCCCAGGGAGGCCGCCGCGACCCGCAAAGCCGTCTGGTCCAGCGCCTACGAGACGCTCATCGAACTCGGCGACGCGCAGGCTGCGCTGCAGGCCTTGCGCCAGGTCGCCGTCACCGCCAGCTCTCTGGCTGCCGGCAAGGAAATCCGCCAGCGCGTCCAACTCCTCGAGCGCCGGATCAGCGCCCTGGACTTCGCAGCCCGGGACAACGCCGTCGGCTGATCCAGCGACGCCGTGACAAACCTGGCCAAGCAGCGTTATACTTCGCTCTAGGAGTCCCGATGACGCGCCCTACGAACATCTCGCACTTCATGACGCCGCGCCGCGATCAGCCTTCGCGCGCTCAACCGCGTCATCTGCTGCCGGATGCGGAACGCATGGCCAGGGGGCGCGCTCAGATCGCCGCCGGCAACTACGTCGACATCGATGACGTAGACGCCTACTTCGACAGCCTGCAGCGTCCGGCCTCCGAGGCCTGAACCGCACTTTGTCCTGGAAACTGAGACTATCGCACGAAGCAGACGCGGATCTGCGCCGCATCACCAAGTGGCTGTCTCAGCCTGGCTCCGGCGAAGAGGCCCGCAAGAAGCTGGACGCCCTCAAGGACGGCATCAAGGGCGTGAAACGGGATCCTCTGAGGCACCCGATTTTCGAGCCCACGGGCGGCCGCAAATGCAGTACCCGAGGCGGATACGAGATCCACTACGACGTCTACGGCGATCCTCCGGGGTCGACGACGTCAGGCCGCATCGAGGTGGCTTTTCTCAAGGCGCCTTTCCAGGACTACTCGACGTTCCTGGGGTGAGTGGCCGACACCCACTGGCGCCGGCCTACCATCAGCGCTTGGCGGCAAACCAACCGGCCGCCTCGGCCTCGCCGGGCGAGCAGAACCAGCGCTCTCCCTTTGTCACATCGATCGACGTGGCCGCGTAGTCGGCCTGGTTTGGCCTGTGGTAGATGCGCTGCCCCTTGTTCGAGATGTTGCCCTTGATGACGCACCCTTGAGCCGGGGCAGGGGCGATCGTTCCCACACGACTGAGCAGCGCCTCGGCCCTCTCGGTCCGCCGATACTCGGCCGGCTTCACGAATGTGCCACCATGGACGCCCAGCTTGGCCGACCGCGCGCGGGCTTCCTGAACCAGGTAGGCGCCTCGCGAATAGGCGGTGTAGTCCAGAGCCCACCCGATCGAGACCATGTAGCCACCAACGTCACGCCCATTGGACGTGCAGCGTGCAACCGCGCGATCGTATTTATCGGTATCGACCACCTCGCAGCGCACCGGGTTGGCCCCCAGGAACGTCGCCAGGGCGCCAGTCGCCTTCTCGCCGCAACCGTAGGGCCGACCGTCGACCACACAGGTCTGCCGGCGCTCCACGGCGTCCACGCCCCAGAGGCGAACGGGACGGTTCTTGACGCGGATCGTATCGCCGTCGATCGCCACGGCTGGGCCCTCGATCGTCGCGCCGGGAGCTGCGAAAGCGTCGTCCAACGGCACCCCGACCGACAGAAAGCCCGCGACCGCGGCAGCCGCCATGCCCGCCGCCCGCCTGAAGCTGCGACGGTAGCCTCCGTTCTCGGCCAGCTCCGTGGCCGTGTAGCTCACCTGCTCCTGGTGACGGCCGCGCAGCACCGCGCAAACCGTTTCGCGCATCGTTCGACCGCTGCGCGTGTCGACCAGCTCGCGCACCAGGTCGCCATAGTCGCGCGTCTCCAGACCGGTCAGGCGCTGGAGCTCCCGGATCGTCAGCAGTCGCGCTAGGGCGCGAGTGTCCACCAGGTTTCTCCGGCCGCTCAGTCGGATCTTCACGGTATGCTCGACAGGATCCACCACCAGCACGCCGGCCTCGACCGGAATATATTCCAAGGTCACGGCTTCGAATTCCGGCGTGGTTACGATCCACAGCGTCTCGGCCAGGCCCTTGGTCGATTCCACACGGCCCAGCAACTCGGTCACGCATCCACCTTTGGGGATTAACACGGCGGTCAGCGCTGTCGTTCTGACGGCCACCAGGTCAACCTTGCACCCGCCGTACACCGGGTTCAGATCGGCGATCACATCGGCGCAAGGCGCATTGCTGCGCAGCCATTTGGTCACGAGCGCCCGAACGGTATCTCCCTCTCGAAACACTAGCGGAACTCTCCCACGCTTACTGATCGCTCCGCGACTTCCGACCGCGGCAGCGCTCTCACCATCGACACGCCGCCGTCAGGCAGCAGCCGATAGACCTTGGCCAGGCCCTCGGGCCCGGCAGCGAACACCTGTCCCTCGGAGACGCCGACGGCCTCCAAGACACCCTCCCAGCGCCACGCCAGGCCGCCATCATCGACGCCCAGGGCCGATGGCGGCCGAAGCAGATGCACCGGCTGACAGCCCAGCCGCTCGGCCTGGCCCGCCCAATGCGAGATGAAATGTTCGGCCGACGCGAACGCCGCTTCGGCCTGGTTGTATGTCGCCGTCAGCAGAGGCCGGTCCCGCAACTGCGCCAGCCGCTCCCACCAGCCGTAGTGAAGCTCCGCCGAGGTTCCGACAGATTGTGTTGACGTATCGTCTATGTGTGGTTGCACGAGAGTGTGATGCGCGGTCGCAGCGTTCATTTAATCAACCCACCGTGGACATGGCGCCACGGACAGGCGCGGGAGCGGGCTGGACGGCGGCTCTGCGGGCCGCCGCGATTTCATCGGGCATCCGTAAATCGACGGCCTGGCCCGAGAACAGCTGCATCAGCTCCTCGCCGGAGACGATCCTGACTACGCCGCATTGGCGCTTGAGCTCGAGGAGATCCTTGGGCGTCTTGCCGGTGTGGACGAACAGGCCCTTGGCCTTGTGTTCCTTGCACACCGCGTCAAAGGCCCAGACGTGCTCCTTCTTGACGTACTTGGCGTAGCGCTTGGCCTGGACCAGCCACTTCTGATCGTTGAGGAAGAACGTTCCGTCGATCCCGCCGTCACCGGAGTAGGCCGCGTTACGCCGGATCTTCAGTTTGCGGTGCTCCAGTTCGTGGAGGATCATCTCCTCGAACGCATAGGGGTTCATCTTGCGCAGGTAGGCGAACACAGGGCCTGGGTTCTGCATGGGGACCATGGCGCGGATCTTCGCCAGGACCTTGCTGGCCGACGTCTCCATCCGATGGTGACGCAGTTGAGCTTCTTTGCCCTGCTTCTTGGACAGCTTGAGCGCTTGGCGGAGGCCAGCGGCTGCGACCAGCGCGCCGATCGAGACGGCGACGTAGTGGTCGGTGACGAACCCGAGGGTCGTCTTGATCGTATCTATATTCACCTGCGCACATGCCTTTCGAGGGACATGGCGGTCGGCGTCACGGCAACGCCTCTATGGCACAGGTCGATTCGGTCTGAGAAGACCCACGCGCTCAAAAAAGCGCGAGGAGTCTCGTGGGCGCCACTACAGGACGCGGAAGTGACTTGGGCCTGCAACAAAGCTACTCGGTACGACATGCTCCAAAATTGATGCCGTCTGCGGTCCGCCAATCCTAGGCTCCGCAGCTACGGTAGGGAGTCATTACCGTAGTCGATTTCGCGAGTTGCCTAGCTTAGCCAGCTTCAGTTGTGCAGCTTGAAGGGCAGGTTGGGCGCCTCCTCGCTACGCTTGGACCGCTCGCCAGTCGGCTGCGCCGACCCGAGCCAGGGCCCTGTCTCGGCCCTCACGGGTTAGCCTCGCATGGCGCGGGGGCAGGGGAGGCGGTGTGGTTGGCGGCCAGTGTAAGCTTTGCCGATCCGCCGCATTGCGCCGCGCCGTCTGATTGATCTTCCCCCGAGAAAGTGGACGGGGTTAAGCCGCTCTGCGTTCCATCTCGGCGGGGCTGATATAGCCCAGAGCCGAGTGCAGGCGACGTGAATTGT
>NCED01000067.1 GCA_002280485.1 Caulobacterales bacterium 32-69-10 | reverse complement strand
CCGCGATCGCCGACACCAGGACGGTGAACAGAAGCGTCTTGAATCCGACGCGGCCCAGGGACTTCAGGTCCAGCCCCGCCGCTACGGCGTTGGCCAGCCGGGCGCCGTCGATGTGGACGCCCAGCCCCGCGCCCTTGGCGGTGCGGATGAGGCGCTCGAGCGCTTCAGGCGGATAGACCGTGCCGTATTCGGTGGCGTCGGTGAGCGACAGGGCGGCGGGGGACTGATGGTGCGCGTCGTCGCCCTGGGCCACGGCCGCAGAGAGGGCGGCCGGGTCGATCCGCCCCGAGGCGCCCGGCAGGCCAAGGACGGCCAGGCCCCCGCCCATGAAGCTGGGGGCGCCGGCCTCGCTGATCGTCACGTGGGCGGCCTCATGGGCCATCACCGCCTCGAACGGGCGGGCCAGCATCGACAGGGCCAGGGCGTTGGCGGCGGTGCCGGAGGCGAGGAAGCGCACCTCGGCCTCGGCGTCGAGCATCGCCCGCACCATGTCGGCGGCCTCCCGCGTGAGCGGATCCTCGCCATAGGCCGGCGCGGCGCCGGCGTTGGCGCGCACCAGGGCCGCCATCGCCTCCGGCGCGACGGCGGCGGTGTTGTCGGAGGCGAAGTCCTGTCGCAGCGGCCTAGGCAGCTTAGCGTCTCGCCGGCGCGAAGGCTTCGCCGACGGTGAGGCGGTTGGTGCGCAGGGTCCCGTCCGGGCCGACGGCGGCGATGGCGAATACCTTCACGCCCGGCTTGATCACCGACGGGTCGGTGGGGAAGGAGGCGATGATCGGCATGCCCTCGGGGACCACGATCTTGCGCTCGCCGCCCGGGAAGGTGACGGTCAGTTCGCGTCCCGTGGCGCTGCGGCTCACCGATGAGACGGTGGCGTTGGTCATCATCTGGCCGGGCGCGGCCCCCGCCTGGGTCATGGGCCGGTTGCCCTCGCCGGCCCGCGAGCCCGGCTCGAACATCCGTAACTCGATCGAGCGGCCGACCCCGTCGGCCTCGGTGACGTTGGCGGTGGCGACGAAGGCGCCCGGCTTGATGGCGTCGAAGTCGACCGGCCGTGTCTCGACCACCACGAAGTCGGGTGTGAACCCGACGGTCAGCTCCTTGCCGTCGGCGCCTCTCACCTTCAGGCCGCTGGTCTCGACGGCGGTCACCACCCCGTCGACCCGCACATTGGCCGGGGGAGGGGGCGCCTGGGCGACGGCGGCCCCGGCCAGGACTATGGCGACGGCGAAGCCGGCAAGGATGGAGCGGTGCACGGGCGTAGCCTCCTGGCCTGATGGCGACCGCATAGCGCCACGCTTCGAAGTCCGCTGCAACCGGCGCTTAGGTCGGCGTTAAGCCGCCTGGGCGCAAGCTGGCCCAAACGGACGATGCCGTTCTTTGGGAGGCTACCGCCATGTCGGTGACCCGATCCTTCTCGGCCACCAAGTATGCGCCCGACCATTTCGAGCCGGAGATCGACGCCGATCCCCAGGCCCAGCGCCGCCTGCGCGGTCAGCTGGAGCAGATCGACTACACCGCCTACATCTCCAACCGGGAGGTGATCGGCCAGGTCATCGGCGCTGCGGACGCGGCCCGGTTCCAGAAACTGGCCGTCGCCGCCGCCACCGCCCGCGCCCGCTGGGTGGCGGAAGCCTTGGCCATGGCCGACTCCGGAGCGGCCGGTGCGGCGCAGGTCGCCAAGCTGGCCGAGATGCGCGCCGCCTACCAGGAACTGGCCGAGGCCTATGAGGCCCTGAGGCGGATGATCGAGCGCGGCTACCTGACCTACAAGCCTGCCGCCACGGCGTGATCGAAAGCTAGGCCGTTCTGTCGCCTAGCCGACCAATTTGACGTGATCTGTCCGGCTATTACAGTGCCCTGATGAGCCCGCCTAGCGTCGCGCACGAGCGCCTCAGATCCGCGACGCGCGACGCCCATGGGGCGCTCGAGGCCGCCTTGGACGCAGTGACCCAGCTGTCCTCGCCGGAGGGCCGGCGCCGGCTGGCGCCCCGCTATCTTGCCTTTCACGCCGCCGCAGACGCCCTGTTCGAGCGCTGGTTGGCGGAGGTGCCGGGACTCGACGGCGTCTCCCGCCGCCGGGCCGGGCTGGTCCGCGCCGGGCTGCGCGCCCTCGGCCTGGAGCCCGTAGTCGCCGGCCCGCCGGCCCCGATTCTCGACGGCGCGCCGGAGGCCCTGGGCTTCCTCTATGTCGTGGAGGGCTCGACCCTCGGCGGACGGATGATCCTGCGCGAGGTCGCCGCCCGCGCCGGGGAGACGGCCGGCCTCGCCTTCATGGACCCCTACGGCGCCCGCACCGGCGAGGCGTGGCGCGCCTTCCTCGGCGTGCTGGAGCGCGAGGTCGCGCACGATCCCGAGCGGCTGGACCGGGCCGAGGCCGGGGCGGCGGCGGGGTTCGCCTATGCCCGAGCCTGTCTGTGCGGCGCGGCATGAGCGACACGCCCGATCTCGCCGCCTGCGATCGCGAGCCGATTCACGTTCCGGGCGCGATTCAGCCGCACGGCATGCTGCTGGTCGTTTCCGTCCCGGACCTGACCGTCCGGCGCGTGGCGGGCGCCGTCGAGGCGCGCCTGGGCCGCGGCGCCTGGGAGGGACGGCCCCTGGCCGAACTGATCGGCGAAGCCATGACCGCCCGCGCCGCCGCCATCGTGGCGGGACCGCTGGGCGGCTATCTCGGCGAGATGGAAGGCGTGGGTGGGGAACGCCTTGAGCTCAGCGCCAACCGGGGCGACGACTGGCTGCTCGTCGAGCTCGAGCCGGCGCCCGACGACGCCCAGCCCGCCGCGGTCGTCCTGGCCGGGCTGGAGGCCTCCGCCGCAGCCTTCGAGCGGGCCGCGACCCTGCAGGACGTCTGCGACGTGGCCGCGGTCGAATTCCGCCGCCTGACCGGCTTCGACCGGGTCATGGTCTACCGCTTCCTCGACGACGGCGCCGGCCGGGTGCTGTCCGAGGCCAAGGCCGACGGCCAGCACGCCTTCCTTCACCACCACTTTCCCGCCACCGACATCCCCCGCCAGGCCCGGGCTCTGTATGTCCGCAACCTGGTGCGGGTGATCCCGCAGGCCGACTATGTCCCGGCCCCGCTGCGGCCCGCTGAGACGCCGGGCGAGCCGCTGGATCTCAGCGACAGCGCTCTGCGCAGCGTGTCGCCCATCCACCTGCAGTACCTGCGAAACATGGGGGTGGGGGCGTCCGCCTCCTTCTCGGTGGTGACCGACGGCGCCCTGTGGGGCCTGATCGCCTGCCACAACGAGACGCCGCGCCGGCTCGGCTATGAGACCCGCTCGGCCGGCCGGGCGCTGGCCCGCGCGCTGGGCCGCCAGATCAAGGCCAAGGAAGAGGCGGAGACCTATCGCGAGCGCATGCGCCTGCGCAGTTTCGAAGACGACATCGTCGGCCTGCTGTCGCGGGAGGGCTCGCTCGACGACGCCCTTTCCCGCCACCTTTCCGAGGTGCGGCTGATGCTGCGCGGCGACGGGGTCGCGGTGATCCGCGGGGCTGAACTGGTCAGCGGCGGCGTCGTACCGAAGGAGACCGAGATCCGCGGCCTGGCGGACTGGGCGGCGAGGCGCGGCGGCGACCCGGTCTTCGCCACCGACCGGCTGGAGACCGCCTATCCACCGGCGGAGCGCTTTCGGAAGAACGGCAGCGGCGTCCTGGTCCTGACCCTGTCGGCCGACGAGCCGTGGGTGCTGATGTGGTTTCGCGCCGAGCAGGTCGAGGTGGTCGAATGGGCGGGCAACCCGCACAAGGCCGTCAACGGCGACGCCTCGACGGCCTTGTCGCCGCGGGCCTCCTTCGCCGCCTGGCGCGAGGTGGTGCAGGGCCGCTCGCGCCGCTGGACCCTGGCGGAGATCGAGGCGGCTGGGCGCCTCGGCGACGCCGTGCGCGATGTGCGCCAGAGCCGTCGCCTCAAGGAGCTGAACCGCCGCCTCGGCGAGACCCTGAAGGACAAGGACCAGCTGATCGAGCAGAAGCAGTACCTGATCGGCGAGGTGAACCACCGGGTGCAGAACAGCCTGCAACTGGTGTCGAGCTTCCTGAGCCTGCAGGCCCGCACGTCGGATAGTCCGGAGTTGAAGGCGGCGATCACCGAGGCCAACCGGCGGCTCAGCGCCGTGGCCCTGGTGCACCGGCGCCTGTACCGGGGCGACCACATCGAGACCGTCGACGCCGCCCGCTACCTCGAAGAACTTTGCGACGACACGCTCAGCGCCATGGGGCCGGAGTGGGGGCCTCAGGCCGTGATCGACCTCGCCCCGACCCTCCTGCCCATCGACCGGGCCATCAGCCTGGGCCTGGTGCTGACCGAGCTGATGATCAACATCAACAAGTACGCCTATGGCGGGGGCGCCGGGCCGGTCTTGGTCAAGCTGGAGGAAGAGCGCGCCAATGTGGTGCTCACCGTCGCCGACAAGGGCGGCGGGCGCGTCTCGCCCCGCCAGGGCTTCGGCTCGCGGATGATGGCGGCCCTGGTCGGCCAGCTCGGCGGCGAGCTCGCCTACGAGGACAACGCCCCGGGGCTGAAGGCCGTGCTGACGGCGCCGAGCTCCGTGCGGTCGTAAGACCGAAGGGGTGAGGCGTAGAAAAGCCCCGCCGGATCGCTCCGACGGGGCTCTTTCGTTTCGGATCGTGGCGGGGGCCTAGGCCCTGAGGCCCGATTCCAGCTCTCGGCCCGTCGCCAGCTCGCCGGCGCGCTCGCGCTCGACAAGGCGGCGGTAAGTCGCCAGGGCCTGACCGACGACCTGGTCCATGTTGTAGTACTTGTAGGTCGCCAGCCGCCCGACGAACGACACGTCCGGCCGCGCCAGCGCCAGGGCCTCGTACTTCTTGTACAGGACCTGGTTCTCCTCGCGGGGGATCGGGTAGTAGGGGTCGCCTTCGGCGCTCGGATACTCGAAGGTGATCGAGGTCTTGGCGTGCTTCTGGCCGGTCAGGTGCTTGTACTCGGAAATCCGCGTGTAGGGCGTGTCCGGGTGCGGATAGTTGACCACGGCCACCGGCTGGTACTGCTCCATGTCGTGGGTCTGGTGCACGAAACGCAGCGACCGGTAGGGCAGCTTGCCGTAGCGGAAGTCGAAGAACTCATCGACCGGACCGGTGAACACCAGGCGGTCGTAGAGCACGTCATCCTTCACGTCCGCGAACTCGGTCTCGGTCATGATGGTGATGTTGTCGTGGTCCAGCATGTTCTCGAACATGTGGGTGAAGCCCAGCTTCGGCATGGCCTGGAAGCTGTCATTGAAATAGCGGTCGTCGGTGTTGGTGCGGGTCGGAACGCGGCTGGTCACCGACTTGTCGAGCTGTGAGGGATCGACCCCCCACTGCTTGCGCGTATAGCCTTGGAAGAACTTCTCGTAGAGTTCGCGGCCGACGGCCGAGACCACCACGTCCTCCGATGTGCGAATCCTGTCCACCGGCTCGGCCTTCGACTTGAGGAAGGCTTCGCATTGCTCGTCGGTTGTCAGGTTCAGCCCGTAGAGCATGTTGACGGTGGTGCGGTTGATCGGGATCGGCACCAGCTGGCCGTCCACGCTCGCCAGCACCTTGTGTTCGTAGGTCCGCCAGCCGGTGAACTGCGACAGGTGGCGTACGATCTCGTCCGAATTGGTGTGGAAGATGTGCGGGCCGTACTGGTGGAACAGGATCCCCGCCTCGTCGTGCTTGTCGTAGGCGTTGCCGCCGACGTGGGGCCGGCGGTCTATCAGCAGGACCTTCTTGTTCGACTGCGAGGCCAGCCGCTCGGCCAGGACCGAGCCGGCGAAACCGGCGCCGCAGATCAGATAGTCGAAGTGGCGACGTCGGCCGGCCGGCTGGATGGCGGGAGCATTGACGGCCGTGGCCGCCGCCTGCGAGCGGCGCACCATGCCCTCGTCGACCAGGGCGGCCATGCGGGCGTAGGTGGTGTCCCAGGAGAGGTCGGCCAGAACCTTGTCCACCGCTTCCAGCCAGGGGCGGCCGGTCTTGTCGATGCCGGTCTGCGACATGGCGAGGGCCGCTTCGCACTCGGCGATGAAGCCTTGGTGGTCGTCGGCGACCCGCACCGCGTCGAGTTCGCCGTAGTGGCGGATGACGTCGACGATGGCCGTGGAGACCACCGGCTTGCCGCCGGCCAGGTATTCCGGGGTCTTGGTCGGGCTGATGAAGCGGGTGGATTCATTGATGGCGAACGGCATCAGCGCCACGTCCCAGCCCGCCAGGTACTTAGGCAGGTCGGCGTAACCCTTGCCGCCCAGGTAGTGCAGGTTGTAGCGGCGCGGCAGGTCGGCCGGGTCGACCTTGACCACCGGGCCGACCATGACGATCGACCAATCCGGGTGGGCGTCGGCCAGGGCCGCGATCAGCTGCAGGTCCATCCGCTCGTCGATCACGCCGTAGAAGCCCAGCCGCGGATGGGGCAGGTGCGCCTGGTCGTCGGGCTCGGCCTCGTTCGCCGCATGCGACTGGGCGCGCGCCTTGGCGAAGTGGGCCCGGTCGACGCTGGAGGGGAAGGGATGGATGTTGGCGTGCCAGCCCCGCTTGGCCTCGTACAGCGAATAGCCTCCGGTGAAGACCACGTCGGCCAGGCCGACCAGGTCGCGCTCCAGAGTCTTGAGCCGCTCGGGGGCGAAGCGGAAATTCGAGAGTTCGTCCATGCAGTCGTAGACGACGCACGCGGCGTCTTCGGCCAGGCGGCGCGAGAAGCCCAGCATCATGGGGGTGTAGTACCACAGCACCGGCCGCTCGATCTTCTCGGCCTCGACCAGCCCGTCCAGCAGGCGTTCAAGCGCCGCTTCGGCCCGGTCCCCGTCCAGGCCTTCCGGCAACCGGGGTGTGGCGATGGTGACGCCGCTCTTGGCGTCGGTCCTCATATCCAGGCGCGCCTCGGCGTCGGCCTCCAGCGGGATCGGCTCTTCGAACACCACGACCCGGCGCGACTGAGCGAAGCGCGTCATCAGATGCTGAGGCCGCTGGAACACGAAATCCCAGCGTAGATGTGAGAAACAGATAAGGGTGTCTCCGCCACGGCGCCCGAACGCGGCGGGGGCGATGATGGACGCGGCGCGGGGGGTCAGCTTGTCGTGCAAGGCGGTAATCCCTTACTGGAGATTTGAACGCGGCATTTTTCTAACGCATGTGCGAGATGTTGAGTTCCGGCCTGAAGTGCGTGTATTTCCGGGGTGCGCGCATCATTTGTTAAATAACCTGGGCTGATCTATACTTGCGCGAAAGCGACCGGCGCGGCCTATGCTGCCGGGTGGAATGGCAAGAGGTCAGGCAGCCCAAGCGGTGTGCGTTCCTATGGAACGCCTTTCCAAGGCTTGGCCGTTTGATTAACTCATGGAACTGCCGGTAAGTTCCCGGTGTTAGGGGCCCCATGCTGCAATCGCGAACTTTACGGTGAGCCAACCTGCCGACTTCCACCTGAAGCGGCGGGACGGCGGGGCTGTGCTCGTCCTGACCGGCGATTGGACCTCGCTGGGAATCGGCCGCGCCGGCGCGCGCCTGGCGGAGGCCCTGCGCGACGTTAAGCCGGCGGGGGTGGACCTGGTTGGGCTGGGCCTGTTCGATACTGCCGGCGCCTATGAACTGGCCCGGGTCGCCAAGTTGAGGCCCGGAGCGCCGGGGCTAGAGACGCGCCCGGATGCGATCCGGCTCATGGAACTCGTCGGCGAGGCCACGGCCGCCAAGCGCGCGTCCCCGCCCAAGCGCAACTTCACCGCCTTCCTCGCCAAGGTGGGGCAGGGGGTGGAGCGGTTCGCCCAGGACCTGATCGGAACCTTCACCTTCTACGGCCGGCTGGTGACCACGGTCGGCCAGGTCGTCCGCAATCCGCGCCGCGTCCGCCTGGCGCCGCTGTTCTCGCTGATGGAGCGCACCGGGCTCGACGCCCTGCCGATCATCACCGCCACCAACTTCTTCGTCGGCGCCACCATCGGTTTTCTGCGCCAATCTGCTGACCCAGTTCGGGGCCTCCGTCTTCTCGGTCGAGCTGGTCGGGGTGGGGGTGCTGCGCGAGTTCGCCGTCCTGATCACCGCGGTCATCCTGGCCGGCCGGTCCGCCTCCAGCTTCGCCGCCGAACTCGGGGCGATGAAGATGAATCAGGAAGTCGACGCCATGCAGGTGCTCGGCGTCGACCCGTTCGAAGCGCTGGTCCTGCCCCGCTTCCTCGCCATGCTGGTCATGATGCCCCTGCTGGTCTTCGTGGCCATGATCGCCGGCATGATCGGCGGCCTGCTGGTGATCTGGGGCGTGCTCAGCCTGTCGCCGTCATTCTTCTTCGAACGTCTGCTGTCCAACGTCGGCGTGACCCACTTCTGGGTCGGCATCGTCAAGGCGCCGGTGATGGCCATCATCATCGCCGCCATCGGCTGCCGCCAGGGCTTCGAGGTCGGCGGCGACGTCGAGCAGTTGGGCCGACGGGTGACCACGGCGGTGGTCCAGGCCCTGTTCGCCATCATCGTGCTCGACGCCATATTCGCCCTGATCTTCCTGGAGCTCGACATATGAGCGGGACCGACGATCAGATCCGCCACGAGCGAACCGCCCCGGGCGAAGACGCCGAGCTGGTCATCGAGGTGAAGGGGCTCGTCTCCAAGTACGGCGACCACGTCGTCCACGACGGCCTCGACCTGTCCGTGCGCAAGGGCGAGGTGTTCGGCCTCGTCGGCGGGTCCGGCGCGGGTAAGACCGTGCTGCTGAACAGCCTGATCGGCCTGCGCCAGCCGGATGGGGGGGAGGTCACGGTGTTCGGCATCGACCCGCACCGGGCCTCGGATGAGGAGCGCCATACGCTGGAGCGCCGCTGGGGCGTGCTGTTCCAGGGGGGCGCGCTGTTCTCGTCCCTCAGCGTGCGCGACAACGTCGGGGCGCCGATGCGCGAGCATACCCGCATGCCGCAGAGCCTGATCGACGACCTGGCCGACCTGAAGATCGCCCTGACCGGCCTGCCGGACCACGCCGGCGACCTGAAGCCGGCCGAGCTGTCGGGCGGCATGCGCAAGCGGGCGGGCCTGGCCCGCGCCCTGGCCATGGACCCCGAGCTGCTGTTCCTCGATGAGCCGACCGCCGGCCTCGACCCCATCGGCGCGGACCAGTTCGACCAGCTGATCCGGAACCTATCGGCCAGCCTAGGCTTGACCGTGTTCATGATCACCCACGATCTCGACAGCCTCTACGCCCTCTGCGACCGAGTGGCGGTGATCGCGGACAAGACGGTGGTGGCCTGCGCGCCCATCGCCGAGCTGGAGACGTCTGAGCACCCCTGGATCCGGGAGTACTTCCTCGGGCCCCGCGGCCGCGCGGCCAAGAGCTCGGAGATCGCCGCCGAGGCCGAGGCGGCCCAAAGGGACGCCGCCAAGCCGAAGTCCGGGACGAAGGCCAAGACCGCCACGCAAGACGCCCCCGCCGCCGCGGCCGGGACGGGAGAAGCCTGATGGAACGCAACGCCCACTACGCCATCGTGGGAGTGGTCTCGCTGCTCCTGCTGCTGGGGATGGCGCTGTTCGTGGTGTGGCTGGCCCGTGTCCAGTTCGCCAACGACTACGACCTTTACGACATCGACTTCAAAGGGCCGGTGCGGGGCCTCTCGGCCGGCGGCGAGGTCTATTTCAACGGGATCCGGGTCGGCGAGGTGACCAAGCTGAGCCTGGACCGCGACCGCCCCGACCGGGTGGTGGCGCGGGTGCGCATCAGCTCCGACGCGCCGGTGCGCATCGATTCGACCGCAAGCCTCGAGCCCCTGGGCATCACCGGGGTCAACTATGTGCAGATCACCGCCGGCACGACCACCCGCCCGCTGCTGAAGGACGTCACCCCGCAGGGCCGCGTGCCGGTGATCCGCACGGTCCGCGGCAGCCTGGAGAGCATTCTGGAAGGCGGCGGCACCGTGCTTGCCCGCGCCGTGGACGCGCTGGACCGGGTCAACAAGCTGCTCTCGGACAAGAACATCGCCACCATCTCGGGCACCTTCGAGGACGTCCACGCCATCACTACCGAGTTCCGCAATCAGAAAGATCTGATCGCCAATCTCGACAAGACCATCGCCAGCGCCGACCAGGCGGCCCAGAAGGTCGCCGAACTCAGCAACAGCACCAACAACCTGATCAACGGCGACGCCAAGCGCACCCTGGCCAACCTCGGCGACGCCGCCGAGGAGCTGAAGGGCGCGGCCGTCGACGGCCGCGCCCTGGTGGCCAGCCTGAAGGGGCCGACTACCGACTTCGCCGCCAACGGCCTGCCGCAGATTTCTTCGACCGTGATCCAGCTGCAGACCACCATCGAGACCCTGAACCGCCTGATCGGCGACATCGAACAGAACCCGCGCTCGCTGATCAGCAAGCCGGCCGCCAAGACCCTGGAGGTGCAACCTTGACCCCTCGCCGCATCGCACGCCTCGGGGCCGCACCGGTCCTCGCCCCCATCCTGGCGATCGCCCTGTCCGGGTGCGTGTCCGTGTTCCCCAAGTCGGAGCCGTCCCAGCTCTACAGCTTCGGGAACCGGATCGACGCCCAGCCCGCGCCGGCCGCCCCGCATAACCCTGGCGCCCGGGGCATATTGCTCGGCGCCATAACCTTCCCGCGCGCGGCGACCGGCGACAACCTGCTCAGCGTCACCGGGACCGAGCGCGCCTATATCGCCGCGGCCCGCTGGGTCGCGCCGGCCCAGGTGCTGTTCCGCGAGGCCATCGAGCGCAGCTTCGACCGCACCGCCAGGGCCACGCGGCTGATCAACCGCGGCGAGGCGGCCCGCATCGACATGACCCTGCGCATTGACGTCCACGACTTCGTGGTGCTGTACCCCAATGGGCCGGAGACCATCCCGACCGTGGCGGTGTCGATGCAGGCGCGCCTGACCGGCAATGGCGGCCAGTTGCTGGACGAGCGGGACTTCGACTACCGCCAGCCGGCGACGGAGAACCGGGTCAGCGCCATCGTCGACGCCTTCGACACGGCGACCGCCAAGGCCATGGGCGATGTGGTGGCCTGGAGCGACCAGACCGCCGCCGCCCTGCCGCCGGTTCCGGCGGCGGTCAACGCCACGACCACGACGGTGCGACCGGCGCGGTGAATGGGTTTTGAGGGCGGTGCGGTGAACCCCCCAGCCCGCCACTAACGAGAATCGTCCTCCCCGCGCGGGAGAGGGTGGCCGCAAGGGGCGAGTGGGGAGGGGTCAGGACTTCCCGAGCAGCGACCATATGCCCAGCGCCACAGCGCCGAGCGCGCCCGTGCCGGCGAAGAACAGGATGATCGGGGCCGAGCTGAGCAAGCCGGTCGAGACGTACCAGAGCAGCAGGCCTCCCAGGAGCACCATTACGATCCCGAACGTGCGGTTGATGGCCATGGTGGTCTCCTACGGGCTCTGGCGGCTCTGAGCGCGCAACCTGCCTTGTGGAGCGTGGCCCTGGCAAGCCCTTCGAATGGCGAGGGTCAGTCGGCGCCCTCGGCGACGTCGAACCCGGCGACCGCGTCGCTGCGGATGCGCTTGAGCCTGGTCGACTTGCACAGGGGCCAGACGATGCAACCAGCCACCTTCAGGGTGTCGTCGTCGATCTGCTTCATGGTGGCCCGGTAGGTGCCGCCGTCGTCCGGGTTGTAGATCGAGCCGTTCTTCCACTGCGCCGGCCCGCCTGAGACGAAACCGGTCAGCACCAGGATGCCCTTCAGCTTGCGTGGGCGCAGGGAGGGGTTCCTGTTCTTCTTGTCGATGATGTCGGGGTTGGCCTCGATCTTCCGGGCGTTGATCAGGCGGCCGCACAGGGTCTCGCCGCATTCCCGGATGGTGATCTCGGCCTTGCCGTCGGCCACGGACCATACGCCGGTCACGCTGGTCATGGCTTGGGCCGGCGCGGCGGCGAGCGCCAGCAGAGCCAGGGCGGCGAAGGCCGCGATGTGAAGACGCCCGCGCATGATCGACATGGCCCGCAACAACTCATAATCGCCGCCGCACGATCCCACCCGCGGCAAGCGACTGAATCTAAGATCCTACGACGTCAGTTTGAAGACCACACAACGCCGCACGCGCTCCCTAGACGGTTTGCGTCGCACCGGGGCGGATGCTGACGGGCAGCTCAAGAGGAAAGCCGTCAGGGTCGACGTCCCAGCGCCGCTCGGGCTTGCCTTCGCTCAGCGCCGCTTCGATGGCGACGATCTGGGCCTGGGTGCGCAGCAGCCTCTCCTGCACCGAAGATCCGGAGCGGGAGCTGGCCAGCAGGTGGACGTCGCGCCACCGCATCTGCTTCAGCATGGCGAGGTAGTCGTTAGGCGACATGGGCGCTCTCCGGCGGTTGGAGCGACACCTTGGCGCCGAACGTGCGCCGCCGCGACCGGATATTCAGGCGGCGCCGGATCAGCGGCCCTTGCGCGCCTGGCGGGCGGCGTAGCGGGCGTCCCGCTTTTCCTTCTGCTCGGCGGCGGTGAGCGCCTTGCGTTCCTTGATCGCGCTGCGCTTGTTGGCCAGCTCGGCTTCCTGGCGGGCCAGGACTTCAAGGCGGGCGGCTTCCTTGGCCTCGGCGCGGGCCTTGCGGACGGCCTCGCGTTCGGCGGCGCGCTCGGCTTCGCGATCGAGGGGTTCCTCGGCCTGGACGGTGGGCTTCGGCTTGAACGCCGCCAGCCGGGCCTTCTTGGCTTCGTTGGCGAGCGTGATCCGGTCGGAGAAGGTGGTGTTCTTGAGTTGGTTCATGGGTCTTTCGAAATGTCCCGCTCCCGCGATGGATGCGGGTCCAAGACCCAGCCTTACCAAGGATGCGCTCTACCACTGAGCTACGGCGGCGGGAGGGCGCCTATTAGCCAATGCCGGGCGTTTGGCAAAGGGGAAAAGCGCTTGACCGTCCGGTCTTTGGGCCGCACCCGAGGGGGCATGGCGCAAAACGATCCTCCCCGCCCCCCCAAGCCTGCGCTCGATCCACGCGAAGCAAGGCTGGCCCAGGCCCTGCGCGCGAATCTGCGACGACGCAAGGAAGGGGAGGGAAGGGATGATGCTGGCGTCCCCCCACCCCGCGGGGCTGACGCCCCGTCGCCCTCCCCTCAAGGGGGAGGGGAAGACTAGGCTGCTGCACACCCTCCCCCTGGAGGGGAGGGCGACTCGCCGGAGGCGAGGGGGCGGGGGGAGTTGTCCGCCCCCTCGCCTCTACGCGAACGCCGGCGCGTCGAACGTGGCTTCGGTCTTGGCGCGGATTTCGTCGACCGTGACGCCGGGGGCCAGTTCGATCAGGCGCGCGCCCTTGCCGCCTTTCTTGTCGACCTCGAACACGGCCAGGTCGGTCACCACCAGGTCCACCACGGCCGCCCCGGTGAGCGGCAAGGTGCACTTGTGCATGAACTTGGGGCCGCCGCTCTTGTCGTTGTGCTCCATGACCACGACGACGCGCTTGACGCCCGCCACCAGGTCCATGGCGCCGCCCATGCCCTTGATCAGCTTGCCCGGAATGGCCCAGTTGGCCAGGTCGCCGTTCTCGGCCACCTGCATCGCCCCCAGGATGGCCAGGTCGATGTGGCCGCCGCGGATCATGGCGAAGCTGTCGGCGCTTGAGAAGAAGCTCGAGGTCGGCAGCTCGGTGACCGTCTGCTTGCCGGCGTTGATCAGGTCGGCGTCGACCTCGTCGTCATAGGGGAAGGGGCCGATGCCCAGCATGCCGTTCTCGCTCTGCAGCGTCACGGTCATGCCCGGGGCCACGAAATTGGCCACCAGGGTCGGGATGCCGATCCCGAGGTTCACATAGTAGCCGTCGCGCAGCTCCTTGGCGGCGCGGGCGGCCATCTCGTCGCGGGTCCAGGCCATCAGACTTCCTCCCCGGCGGCAGCGCCGGCCATGTCGGGTTTCGGGCGCTGGCGAACGGTGCGGAACTCGATCCGCTTCTCGTAGGCCGGGCCCTGGATGAGACGGTCGACGAAGATGCCGGGGGTGTGGATGTTGTCGGGGTCGAGGGTTCCGGCGGGAACGATTTCCTCGACCTCGGCGATGGTGACCTTGCCGGCGGTGGCCATGTTCGGATTGAAGTTCCGGGCCGTCTTCCGATAGACGAGGTTGCCCTCCGGGTCGCCCTTCCAGGCCTTGACGATCGACAGGTCGGCGCGCAGCCAGCGCTCCTGCACATAGGTCTCGCCGTCGAACTCGGCGTGGGGCTTGCCCTCGGCCACCACCGTGCCGACGCCGGTCTTGGTGTAGAAGGCCGGGATGCCGGCGCCGCCGGCGCGGATGCGCTCGGCCAGGGTGCCCTGCGGGTTCAGCTCCAGTTCGAGCTGGCCGGAGAGGTACAGTTCGGCGAACAGCTTGTTCTCGCCGATGTAGGACGAGATCATCTTCTTGATCTGCCCGTTGTTGAGCAGCATCCACAGCCCGAAACCGTCCGCTCCGCAATTGTTGGAGATGACGGTGAGGTTCTTGACCCCGTTCTCCATGATGGCGGGGATGAGGGTTTCAGGGTTGCCGGAAAGGCCGAAGCCGCCGGACATCAGGCTCATGCCGTCGAACAGCACGCCCTCCAGCGCCGAACGTGCATCGGGAAAGATCTTACGGCTCATGAGACCCCTTTTGCTGATGCTTCAGCCTGCAGGTTGCTCTCGCCCAGAACGCGGCGGAATTCAACTGCCGCCTCAGCGCGCTTCTACGACGCCCCTTTGAGGGCTGCGACGCAATCGCACGTACCCACTCCCAAAGCGACCGGCGCAGACCAACCCGCCGACGCTCAACCTTGGGGGGAGATGCGATATGGGCAGGCAGGCATGGCGCGCAGGCGCGTCGGCGATGGTGATCGCCTCGGCGATGACGGCGATGACGGCGGGGGCGGCCCACGCCCAGACGGCGGTCGAGTCCCTCGAGGTGCGCGGTTCCCGCCTCGGCGCCCTGACCATCGCCACCGACAGCGGCAGCCGCCTCGGCATCACCGCCCTGGAAACCCCCGCCGCCGTCGAACTCCTGACCGGAGACGCCATCCGCCTGCGCGGCGACCTGCAGCTCTCGGACGCCATCGCCCGCTCCACTGGCATCGTCCAGCAGAACAACCCCGGCAACGGCTCCACCGCCAACTTCGCGGCCCGCGGCTTCAACGGCGTGAACTCGGTGCGTGTGCTTCTCGACGGGATGAACCTGTTCGTCGGCGCCGGCACTGTGACCTTCCCGTTCGACACCTGGACGGTGCAGCAGGTCGAGGTGCTGAAGGGCCCCGCCTCGGTGATGTTCGGCCAGGGGGCCATCGGCGGCTCGATCAACGTCGTGCCCAAGCGGCCGTCATTCTCCAAGCAGACCTATGACTTCCAGGCCGGCATCGGCACGGACCGCACCTATCGCCTCGGCGTCGGCGCCGGCGGTCCGATCAGCGACACCCTGGCCTACCGCGTGGACATCAACCGCCAGGGCTCGAACGGCTATGTGGACCGCGGCGGCAGCAACAGCTGGGCGGTGTCCGGCTCGGTGACCTGGAAGCCGGCGGAGAATTTCCGCGTCACCCTGTCCGACGACTACGGCGACCAGGAGCCGATGCGCTACTTCGGCGTGCCGCTCATCGACGGCCGCATCGACCCGCGCTCGCGCAAGCTGAACTACAACGTCTTCGACTCGAAGATGCGGTTCAAGGACAACGCCGGCCAGCTTCGCGCCGAGTGGGACGTGTCCGAAAACGTGCGCCTGCGCAACTCGGCCTACATCCTCACCACCGACCGAGTCTGGCGCAACACCGAGACCTATTTCTATTCGCCGGCGACCCGGACGGTGGATCGGACCGACTATGTGCCGATCCAGCATAACCAGCGGCAGATCGGCGACACCTTCGACGCCCGCTTCAAGAGCCGGTTCGGCTCGGTGGAGAACAGCCTGGTCGTCGGCGCGGAGGCCAACCGCATCCGCTTCATCCACACCAACGACGGGTTCCCGGGCACCACCACCACGGTTCCGGTGTTCGGATTCGACCCCGGGCTCTATGACGAGCAGGACGTCTACCGCCCCCGCTACCGCACCCGCACCCGGGCCTATGCGCTCCTCGCCGAAGACCAGCTGAAGCTGACCCCCGAAATCTCGATCGTGGGCGGCCTGCGCTACGACGACTACCAGGTGAAGCGCTACACCCTCCCGGCCCGCACCCTGGCCGTCGACAAGGGCCTCAACGCCACCACCTGGCGGATCGGCGCGGTCTACCAGCCGACCACCACCCTGTCGTTCTACGCCCAGTACGCCACGGGCGCCGATCACCTCGGCTCGCTGATCACCACCTCCGCCGGCCAGGTCCCGTTCGAACTCTCGACCGGGCGTCAGTACGAGGCCGGGGTGAAGGGGCTGTTCCTCTCGGGTCGTGGCGAATGGACCTTCGCCGCCTACAAGATCGTCAAGAACAAGCTCCTGACCCGCGTCTCCAACAGCCCCACCCTGACCCAGCAGGTTGGCGAGCGGTCGTCGAAGGGCCTGGAAGCCTCGGTGGCGCTGCAGCTCGGCGGCGGCTGGAGCATCGACGCCAACGGGACCGTGCTCGACGCCAGGTACGACGACTTTACCGATTTCGTCTCAGGGGTGGGCGTCAGCCGCAATGGCAAGACCCCGCCGAACGTGCCGGAGACCGCGGGCAACCTGTGGCTGTCGTGGCAGATCGTGCCGGCGTTCCGCGTCTTCGCCGGGGCCCGGTACGTCGGCAAACAGTATGGCGACAACGCCAACACCAAGTCATTGATTCTGCCGAGCTACACGGTTGTGGACGCCGGGGTGGAATGGCGTATCCGCGACCACCTCGCCCTGACCGGCCAGCTGTTCAACGCCTTCGACGAACAGTACGCGACCTCGAGCTACGGCGACGAGCAATGGATACTGGCTCGCCCGCGCGCCTTCGAGATCCGCCTGACCGGTAGGTTCTAACTGAGGAGCGTTACGCCCATGCAGCGCGCTCTGAAGATCGGACGACGCTGGCTCTACATCGTGCACCGCTGGGTCGGGATCGGCTCGGCGGTGCTCTTCGCCATGTGGTTCGCTCACCGACCGGGAGCGGCTGACCGGGCTGGATCCCATCGACTGGGCCCAGGTTCGGGTCACGCCGGACCAGGCCCTGCGGGCGGCCGGGCTTTCCGCCTGGCCGCAGCGCTTCAAGCTGGAGATGATGGCCGGCGAACCGGTCTATCGCATCAATGCGGGAGAGCGCCTGACCCTGTCCGCCCGCGATGGCCGGCCGATCACGGGCACGGGGGCCGCCGAGGCCGCGGCGATCGCCAAGGCCTTCGGCCGCTGGTCCGGCGAGGCCCGGGTCACCACCCTTGAGCGCGACCAATGGACGGTGGCGGGCGGCTACAACGCCCACCGGCCGCTGCATAGGGTGGTCTTCGCCGACCCGAAGGCGACGACGCTCTACGTCTCGTCGACGACCGGGGAGGTGGTCCTCGACGCCACCCGCTTCGAGCGGGTGTGGAACTGGCTCGGCACCGTGCCGCACTGGATCTATTTCACCGAGATCCGCAAAGACAACTCCGTCTGGCGCCAGGTCATCCTGTGGACCTCGGGCCTGGGCATCGTCGGGGCCGTAACGGGGATTTGGATCGGCATCCTGCGGCTGCGGCTGAAGCGCCGCTACGCCCACGGAAAGGTGTCTCCCTACAAGGGCTGGATGAAATGGCACCACATCGGCGGGCTGGTCACCGGCCTGACGGTGACGACCTGGATCGTGTCCGGCTGGCTGTCGGTGAACCCCAACAACTGGTTCGCCCGCTCTTCGCCCGACGAGGCCGCCGTCGTCGCCTATGCCGGAAATGACGCCGCACGGTTCCCTTTCGATCCCGCCGCGGCCCGCGTCTCCACCGGCGCCCGCGAGGCCCGCTTCGTCTGGGTCGCGGGCCGGCCCGAGGTGATCCTGACCGACGCGAACCTGCGCCGCGCCGTCCTGGACGGCCGCACCGGCCAGCCGGTGCGGCTGGACGAGGCGGCCCTGTTCGACAACGCCCGACAGCTGATGCCCGGGACCGCCATGACGTTGAGCCGGCGCCTCGTGGAGGAGGACGTCTACTGGTACGCCCACCACGCCGAACCGCGGCTGCCGGTGCTGCGCGCGGGCTTCGCCGACAGGAACGGGACGTGGTTCCACATCGACCCGTTCACCGGCGAGCTGCTGGGCACGATGAACCACTCCGACCGGACGGAACGCTGGGCCTTCAACTTCCTGCACGACTTCGACCTGCCGGTGCTGCTGCACAGCCGGCCGAGCTGGGACATCCTGGTCTGGGTGCTGTCCATCGGCGGCCTAGTCACCTCGGTGACCAGCGTGGTCATCGGCTGGCGCCGCCTCAAGCGGAAGGGTGAGGAGATCGAGGGCTGGCGAAGGAAGCGGCGGCGACAGCCCGTGGCGGCCGAGTAGCCTAGGTCCGCCGCGCCGCCGCGTCCCGGGCCCGGCGAACCCGGGCGCCCAGGGCGTTGGGCTGGTTGAGCAGCTTGCGGTATTCGTCGCGCTTCTCGTGGATCGAGGCGATGACGAGGCCCATGGGCACGCCGATGTCGACCAGCAGGGCCTCCGACAGCTGCAGGGACGCCTCGATGGTCTCGGGCACCGCGTTGGTGGCGCCGAGCGCGTAGAGCCGTCCGGCGTGGCGGGCGTCGCGGGCGCGGGCGACGATGACGATGTCGGGACGCAGGCGGCGGGCCTCGGCCACCACCGCCTCGGCGGCCTCGGGCGCGTCCATGGTCACCACCAGCGCCGGCGCGGTGGCCAGGCCGCAGCGCATCAACAGTTCGGACTGGGACGCTTCGCCGTAATAGACCCCCCGGCCGGTGTGGCGGCCCTTCTGCACCGGGGCCGGGCTGCGATCGATGGCGACCCAGGGGATATCGTGGCCGCTCAGCATCTCGCCGACCAGCTGGCCGACCCGGCCATAGCCGACGATCAGCACCCGGGGCGGCAACTCGCCGTCGGCCTCTCCCGGCGGGGCGAACTCGGCGCCGTCGTTGCGATGGGCCGCCTTGCTCAGCCGGCCCCCCAGGCTGACCAGCAGGGGGATGGCGAACATGGTCATTGTGGCGGAGATCAGCACCGCCTCGCCCGCTCCGGCCGGAACAAGGCCGCTGTCGATGGCCTCGTTGATCACGACGAAGGCGAATTCGCCGCCCGTGGCCAGCACCAGGGCGGCCTCGATGGCGACCAGGTTGGGCAGCCGCATCAGCTTGCCGGCGGCGAAGGTGAGGCCAAGCTTGGCCCCGACCAGGCTGAGGGCGATGCCGGCGATGACCAGGGGCTCGCGGACCACCACCGACAGGTCGAGGCCGATGCCGACAGAGACGAAGAACAGCCCCAGCAGCAGGCCCTTGAACGGCTCGACCCGCAGCTCGACCTCGTGGCGGTACTCGGTCTCGGCCAGCAGCAGCCCGGCCACGAAGGCGCCCAGAGCCATGGACAGGCCCGAGACCGCGGCCACCAGGCTGGCGGCGATGACGATGAGCAGGGACGCGGCGATGAACAGTTCGTCCGAACGGGTGCGCGCCACCGACTTCATCATCGGCCGCAGCACCAGCCGCCCCGCGCCGACGATGATCGCCAGGCCGAGGGCCGCGGGGGCCAGGGCCAGCAGGGCGCTGCCATTGAACTCGCCACCGCCCCGCCCGAGGATGCCCAGCACGATCAACACCGGCGCCACCGCCAGGTCCTGGAACAGCAGCACGGAGAAGGCCGCCCGCCCGGCCGGGGCGTGCAGGCGCTTGCCTTCGGCCAGGACCGGCAGGCCGATTGCGGTGGACGACAGGGCCAGGGCGATGCCGATGGCGGCGGCGGCGGCGACGTTCTGGCCCAGCAGATAGGCGGCGCCGGCGACCGCGCTGGCGCACAGCAGCATCTGCAGGGCGCCCATGCCGAACACCAGCCGCCGCATCAGCCGCAGGCGCTCCCACGACAGCTCCAGCCCGATGGTGAACAGCAGGAAGGCCACGCCCAGCTCGGCCAGCTGGGCGAACTCGTCCGGCTCCGACACCGTTAGGTAGGACAACCACGGGAAAGCGTCGGAAAGACTGCCCAGGCCGAACGGCCCCAGCGCCACCCCCGCGGCCAGGAACCCCAGGATCGGGCTGATCTTCAGCCGCTGGAAGATGGGCACCACGATCCCCGCCGTCGCGAGGAACAGCACCATGTCCTTGAAATCGCCCGGGGAGGCCGCGTGCGCCATCATGTCTCCAAGAGCTAGACCTTGGGACTGCCAGCTAGGGCTGCGCCGGGCAACCACCCCCGCCGATTTTTCGGTGTGATGCGGCCGAGTGTGGCGGGACTAACGCCCTCCCGATGGCCGGGAGGGCGGTCTGGCGCTGCTTTAGAAAGGATACAGGCCGGTGTCGGACATGGAGCGGCGCGACGAGTCGTAGACGCGCAGGTCGTGGTGAACGTGCATGACGCCGGCGACCTTGTCGGCGATCTCCAGGGCCCGCCGACGGTCCTCGGGGGTACGGACGTAGCCCCGCAGCTCAACCTCCCCATCGCGGACCTGCACCTCGATGTCGGAGGCGTCGATCCACGGGTCCTCGGTCAACTGATCGTGGATGTCTTCGTTGATCCGGTGGTCGGCCCGGCGGTAGCCGCGCGGACCCCGGCCGCGGTGCTGGCCGTCTGCTTCCCGGCGCGCCTCGGCGGCGTGATCGCCCATCCAGGATGCGACCTGGTCGGCTGCCTTGTCCCATAAACCCCGCTCGCGCCCGTCGTCGGCGGGCGAGCCGCGTCCGTCAGCCTCATCGAACCGCCAGCGGGGGCCGCTGCGGTCACGCCAGTCAGGGCTGCCGCGACCCGGGTCGTAGGGTTGCCAGGTGCGGGATTCGCTCGCACGCCGGCGGGCCTGCTCGCGGCCCCACCGTTCCTGCTCATAATCGCCCGCGCCATAGGGCCGGTCGTGGTCCCAACGATCGCGCTCAGTCATCGCCTGTCTCCTGTGCTGTTCAGTCCAGGAAACCGGGTGGCGCGCGACAGGGTTCCTCAGCCTTTCACGTAGTCGCTGAGCGGTGTCTCCGGGCGCCCGCCGTAGTGGCTGATGATCTCGGCGGCGGCCAGGGCCCCCAGCCGGCCGCATTCGGCCAGCGGCAGGTCCCGGGTCAGGCCGTGCAGGAAGCCGGCGGCGAACAGGTCGCCCGCGCCGGTGGTGTCGACGATCCGGGCCACGGGCGCGGCCTTCACCGTCACCGTTTCGAAGCCGTTGATCACCACCGCCCCCTTCTCGCTGCGGGTGACGGCGGCCAGGGGGACCTGGCCCCGGCACAGCTCGACCGCGGCATCGAAATCCTCGGACTCGAAGAGGGCGCACAGCTCCGCCTCGTTGGCGAACAGGATGTCGACCGTGCGCAGCAGGTCGAGGAAGGCCTCGCGGTGACGGACCACGCAGAAGCTGTCGGACAGGGTCAGGGCCACCTTGCGGCCGGCGCCGCGAGCGATGGCGGCGGCCTTACGGAACGCTTCCTGGGCGTGGGGCGGATCGTAGAGATAGCCTTCGAGATAGGTCACCTTGGCCGAGGAAATCAAAGCCTCGTCAATGTCTTCCGGGTGCAGGTTCACGCAGGCGCCGAGGAAGGTGTTCATGGTCCGCTGGGCGTCCGGGGTGACCAGGATCAGGCACCGGGCGGTGGCGGGGCCATCGGTGGTGGGCGGCGTCGGAAAGGCCACGCCGGCGGCGGTGATGTCGTGGCGGAACACCTTGCCCAGCTGGTCGTCCTTGACCTTGCCGATGTAGCCGCACTTCGAGCCGAGGGAGGCCAGGCCCGCGATGGTGTTGCCGGCCGAGCCGCCCGACAGCTCGATGGCCGGGCCCATGGCGGCGTAGATCGCCTCGGCCTGGGTTTCGTCGATCAGGGACATGCCGCCCTTGGCCATGCCGTGGCGGGCCAGGAAGCCGTCGTCGGTGTTGTCGATGATGTCGACGATGGCGTTGCCGATGCCGACGACGTCCAGGGTGGGACCTTCTCCCCTTGGAGGGGAGAAGGCCCCCGCAGCGCTTAAGCCAAGCCCTTGAGCTGGGAGACCAGGTCGGTCTTTTCCCAGCCGAAGCCGCCGTCGGCGTCGGGCTCGCGGCCGAAGTGGCCGTAGGCGGTGGTGCGGGCGTAGATCGGCTTGTTGAGGCCGAGGTGCTCGCGGATGGCGCGGGGGGTGCAGCCGCCCACCATCTCCGGCAGGGCCTTCTCCAGCTTGGCCGGGTCGATGTGCCCGCTGTCGTGCAGGTCGACGTAGAAGCTCAGCGGCTTGGCCACGCCGATCGCATAGGCGATCTGGATCGTGCAGCGATCGGCGAGGCCGGCGGCCACCACGTTCTTGGCCAGGTAACGGCAGACGTAGGCGGCCGAGCGGTCGACCTTGGTCGGGTCCTTGCCCGAGAAGGCGCCGCCGCCGTGCGGGGAGGCCCCGCCGTAGGTGTCGACGATGATCTTGCGCCCGGTCAGGCCGCAGTCGCCGTCGGGGCCGCCGATGACGAAGTTGCCGGTCGGGTTGATGTGCCACTCGGTCTCGGGCGTGACGAGGCCTTCGGGGAACACCGAAAGGATGTAGGGGCGGACGATCTCGGCGATGTCGGCGGGGGTCAGGCCTTCCTTGTGCTGGGTCGACAGCACGATGGAGGTGACCTTGGTCGGCTTGTCGTTCTCATAGAGCAGGGTGACCTGGCTCTTGGCGTCGGGCTCCAGGCCCGCCTCCTGACCCGAGTGGCGGACCTCGGCCAGGCGCTTCAGGATGTTGTGCGAGTACTGCAGGGTCGCCGGCATCAGCTCGGGCGTCTCGTTCGTCGCATAGCCGAACATGATGCCCTGGTCGCCCGCGCCCTCGTCCTTGTTGGAGGAGGAATCGACGCCCATGGCGATGTCCGCCGACTGGGCGTGCAGATAGTTGGCGAAGTCGGCGGTCTTCCAGTGGAAGCCCTCCTGCTCGTAACCGATGTCCTTCACCGCGGCGCGGATCTTGTCCTCCAGGCCCTCGGTCGCGGCGGCCGGTCCACGGACCTCGCCGGCGATGATGATGCGCTGGGTGGTGACCATGGTCTCGCAGGCCACGCGGGCATACGGATCGGCGCCGATGAAGGCGTCCACCACGGTGTCGGAGATGCGGTCGGCGACCTTGTCCGGGTGGCCTTCAGACACGCTTTCACTGGTGAACAGGTACTTGTCTCTACGCATAATGCGCCCCCTTTTCCTAAGGTTTTCAGTCGGTTGTCTAGATATCTCGTTTGCGTGAGATCACGAAGGATTCATCCCAGAACCAGAGTCCTCGGTGGCGTTTCAGCACCTCCTCTGTCGCCCGCAGATAGCCATCGTCGCTCATGGCCGCTGCGAGGCGATGGTCCTCGATCTGAGCGTTGTAGGTGGCGGCGTTCCAGGCGGCGAACAGGGTCGAGGTGCCGACCGGCCCCGCCTGGTCGATCTCGCTGGGAAGCAGGTGCATCTGGTACTTGAACAGGGCCTTGGCGTCCGAGGCGGCGCTGAAGTTGTACCAGCGGGCCGGGGCCCCCAGCTCGGTCTTGGTGTCGCGCAGCAGATCGTGACGGTTGGTCACGAAGGGCTCCTCGCCCGGCCACACCTTCTTGACGATCTCCATCGCCGGGTCGCCCCCGGCCGAATGGATGCCGACCAGCCGCCCGCCCGGCGCCAGGGCCCGGGTCAGGGGCGCGATCACCCGCTTGGCCTTGAAGGCGGTGGAGGCCCGCGCCCGGTAAGGTTGGGAGGCGATGACGAGGTCGTAATCGGCCCGGATGGCGCCCCGCCGCGGGATGACCTGGTCGAGCAGGAAGCGGCAGTCCTCGCGGTAGATGACCAGGACGGCCGGCTTTTCGTAGACCGGGTTGCCGGTGGTCGGCGATGTCCGCGCCCGCCAGGTCTCGGCCAGGAACGGCTCCAGTTCGCCGATCTGGCGGTCGAACTCGGCGGAGGATTGTCCTTGCAGGACAAGCTCGTGCCAGACGAGGCTCGACGCCGCGGCCATGTTGGCCGGGGCCAGCCAGGGGGCCTCGGCGTAGTGCATGTTGGTCATGACGAGCACCGTCGCCGGGTGCTCCTGGAAGCGGTCGGCCATCTTCTCCAGCGCCAGGCGCACGTCCTCGAGGCTGATCTCCTTGCCGACGACGTAGAAGGGCGTCTTCTCGAACTGGTGGTGCAGGGTGCGCATCACCCGCGCCAGGACCGTGCCGTCGCCCACGCCGGCGTCGAACAGCCGGATCGCCGGGGGCGTCGGGTGCAGGCTCGGCAATTCCTGGATCACCCGGTTGGCCACCTCCAGCTTCTCGCTGCAGGTATTGACGAACATCAGGTATTTCTGCCGGCTCTCGTAGAAGCGGAAAGCGCCCGCGGGGCTGGGCGGCGGCAGGATGATCGGCGGCGGCGCCGGCGCCGCGTCGGGGGCTCCGGGCGGCGTGGCCGCGGCCGGGGCGGGGTCGGGCTCGTCCAGCTCCTCGGGAGAGAGCCCGGACTTGGCGATATAGGCGTGGATGCGGGCCACCGTCTCGGGCGTGGTCTTGCCGCCCGCACGCAGCCGGCTGACGAACTTGCCGTCGTTCACCGCGAGGCGCCCAAAGGTGGTTTCGGCCAGCCCCGCGCGCCGGCAGTAACCCCTGACTTGTCGGAGCAGGGTGTCTGCTTCCATGAACGGCGCGAACTCCTGAAGGCCCGAATGGGCGGACGTGGTCACCATACCCACGCCGCGTCCCACTATGGAAGATCGCAGAAGGAGTGGGACGAGTACAGGGCGGAGCGGATTCCCGTACAGGAAAAAGTGCTATCTGCCGCAGATGACCCTCGCGCCTGACATCGTCGCCGGCCGCTGGAGCGCGCTTTGCGTGAAGGAAAGCCCGTGGCGCGATCCGGCCGCCGCCGCGGGCGCCTTCGCCGACGAGCCCTTCGCCCTGGCCCTGCTGTCCGACGGTTCGGGGCAGGGGCGCTGGTCCTATCTGCTGCGCAAGCCCGAGCGGACTCTGACCGCGGGTGACGGCGACCCCCTGGCCGAGGCCGCCGCCATGCTGGGAGCGCCTGTCGCCACCGACGGCGACGGCCCGCCGTTCCAGGGCGGGCTGGCGGGCCTCGCCGCCTATGAGCTCGGGCTGCGCTACGAGCCGGAGGTCCGGGCGGGGCGCGACTCCGATTGGCCGGACCTGATCGTCGGTCTCTATCCGGCCCTGCTCGCCTTCGACCACCACGAGCGGCGGGTGCTGGCCCTGGGGCGGGGCCGGGACCCTGCGGAGGCGCTGGAGCGAGCGACCTCGGCCCGGGCGTGGCTGGATGGGCCGCCGAGTCCGACGCGGGAGGGGCGCCTGGCCGAGCGTTTCGAGCCGCTTGGCCAGCCCCACATCTATCGTCAGGCGGTGGCTGACGTGGTGGCCCGCATCGAGGCCGGCGAGATCTTCCAGGCCAATATCGCCCGCGGCTGGGGCGGGCGCCTCACAGACGGGGTCCGGCCGTTCGACCTGTTCTTCCGCCTCGCCGCGCAAAGCGCGGCGCCCTTCGCCGCCTACGGTCGCTGGCCGGGCTTGGCCCTGGTCTCCAACTCCCCCGAGCGCTTCGTGCGGGCCCACGCGGACGGCCGGGTGGAGACGCGCCCCATCAAGGGCACCCGGCCCCGCAGCGACGACCCGGACGAGGACGCCCATCTGGCGGCCGAGCTCTCCGACAGCGCCAAGGACCGGGCCGAGAACCTGATGATCGTCGACCTGATGCGCAACGACCTGTCGCGGGTCTCCACGCCCGGGTCGGTGCGGGTGCCGGACCTGTGGCGGCTGGAGACCTTCGCCAACGTCCACCACCTGGTCTCGACCGTCACCGGCCGGCTGCGGCCGGGCGCCACCGCCCTGGACCTGATGGCCGCCGCCTTCCCGCCAGGCTCGGTCACCGGGGCGCCCAAGGTCCAGGCCATGCGGGTCATCGCCGCCCTTGAGCCGCCGCGCGGGCCCTATTGCGGCTCGGTGTTCTGGGCCGGCTTCGACGGCGCCTTCGATTCCAGCGTGCTGATCCGCACCGCCTCCTTCGTGGAGGAGCCCGGCGTCAAGGGTGGCGGCGGCTGGCGCTTCGAGGCGCGGGCCGGCGCGGGCATCGTCGCCGACAGCGACCCGCCGATGGAATCGGACGAGACCGAGGCCAAGATCGGGGCCATCGCCCGCGCCTTCGGAGCCATTCCATGATTTCCGCTGACGACCGCGGCTTCACCCTCGGCGACGGCCTGTTCGAGACGGTGCTGTGCGACACCGGCCAGCTGAAGCTGTGGGACGAGCACATGGTGCGCATGAACAGGGCCTGCGAAGCCCTGGGCCTGCCGCTGCCCGACCTGGGCTCGCGCCGCAAGGCCGCACTGGGCGCGATCAGGGCCGGCGTGCTCGGGGGCGAGCGGGCCGCTGTGCGCCTGTCATGGTCGGCCGGGCCTGGCGGCCGGGGGCTTGAGCGGCCTGACGTCCTGGCGCCGCAGCTGAGCGCCACGGCCGCCGTGTCGGTGAAGTGGGTAGGGCCGGCGCGGCTGGCCACCGTGTCGGTGCGCCGCAACGACACCTCGCCAGCGTCGCGGCTCAAGAGCCTGTCCTATCTCGACAACATCCTGGCCCGCCGGGAAGCCAGGGCCGCCGGGGCCGACGAAGCCCTGATGCTCAACACCCGCGGCGAGCTTGCCTGCGCAGGCGCGTCCAACCTGTTCTGGATCGAGAAGGGCGCGCTCTACACCCCCGCCCTGGAGTGCGGCGTGCTGGACGGGATCATGCGCGGGGTGCTGATCGAGCGGGCGGCCCGCGCCGGCGCCGATATCCGCGAGGTGGCGGCCCGGCCCGAGGCGTTGGCGACCGCCAGCGCTGTGTTCCTGACCAACAGCCTGATCGGCGTCCGCCCCGTGGCCAGCCTGGACGGCCGCCTGGTGGGCTCGGACCCTTTCGTGCAGATGCTGCAGGCCCTCGTGGCGGACGTCAGCTAGGCCCTTCCCTTGAGCTTGCCTTAGCTACCGCGGCCGGGCCGGGCCGGGGCGCGCGGGCTGGCGCGGCGCGGGGCCGCCCTGGGGCAGGGTGAGGCGGATCGTCTGGCCGCCGCGCAGTTCGACCCGCTGCATCACCACCATCTCGCCGCCGCCGTTGGCGGGCCGGGTCTGGCGAACCCGGGCGATGATGAAATAAGCCCCGTCAGGCAGGCCTGAGAAGGTGAAGGTGTCGGACGGGTCGCAGGAGGTCGAGCGGACGAACTGGCTGTAGTCGGCGCCCGGGTTTGCGGCCGAGCGAGCCCGGACCTGGGCCACGGTCTGCAGCGAACGATCGGCCGATCCGTAGAGGGCCATCATCCGTCCGCGCGAATAGGAGGTCTCGGGCATCAGGGCCACGGCCTGGCCGGCGCAGCTCCAGGCCTCGGCCGCGTTCGGGCGATAGGCCATCACCGCGCTCAAGGTGT
>NCED01000066.1 GCA_002280485.1 Caulobacterales bacterium 32-69-10 | reverse complement strand
GGGGCGGGCTTGAACTTGACCGGGTTGGGCCGCGAGGCCTCGGCCGCGGTCTGGACGTGGATCGGCAGGAAGATGCGGAAGGCCGAGCCCTTGCCCATTTCGCTGTCGACATGGATCCAGCCGTCGGCCTGTTTGACGATGCCGTAGACGGTGGCGAGGCCCAGGCCCGTCCCCTCGCCCACCGGCTTGGTGGTGAAGAAGGGCTCGAAGATCTTGGCCATGACGTCGGGGGGAATGCCCGGCCCGTTGTCGGCCACCTCGATCAGGGCGCAGCCGGCGGTGGGGGCCTCGGGGAAGCCGAGCTGGCGGGCCTCCATCTGGGTCAGGCGGCCGGTGCGGATGCGCACCACCGGCGGGCCGCCGTCGCCCGAGCCGTGGCTGCGCAGGGCGTCGCGGGCGTTGACGGCGAGGTTCATCACCGCCGTCTCGAGCTGGCTCTTGTCGGCGCGCACCTTGGGCAGGTCGCGGCCGTAGTCGGTGACCAGCTTGACGTCTTCGCGCAGCAGCCGGCGCAGCAGCACCTCGAACTCGGAGATCAGCTCGCCCAGCTCAAGCGTCTCGCGCTGGACGGTCTGCTTGCGCGAGAAGGCCAGGAGCTTGCGCACCAGGTCGGCGGCGCGCAGGGAGGTCTGGCGGATCTCGTTCAGGCCCTCGTAGGAGGGATCGCCCACCGGGTGGCGGTGCAGGAGCTCGTCGAGGCGCAGCTGGATGGCGGTGAGCAGGTTGTTGAAGTCGTGGGCGACGCCGCCGGCGAGCTGGCCGATGGCCTGCATCTTCTGGCTCTGGGCAAGTTGCAGTTCGAGCTGCTTCTGCTCGGAGACATCGAGCAGATAGACCACGAGGCGGCCGCCCGCGCGGGTGATGTAGAGGTGGGCGATGCGCGGGGCGTCCAGCGCCAGGCGCACCTCAACCGGGCCGCCCGGGCGGTTGGCCAGGCGGGTGCGCGCCTCGGTGCGGCTGGCCGGGTCGATCAGGGCGCCGAAGGGCGTGCCCGGAGTGGCCCCACCCTCGGTCAGTTCGGACAGGGCGGCGTTGGCCTGGACGATCTCGGCGTCGAAGGGGTCGACCCCGTCGAGCAGGGCCGCGCCGAAGGGGGCGGCGCCGGCGAAGGCCTCCAGCGACTGGGGCGCGGCCTCGACCGCTTCGAGGGCCGCGGCGGGGGCGTTGCCGTCGGGGATCAGCCGCATCACCTCCAGCGACCGGGCCGTGGGCAGGCGCACCAGCAGGCGGTCGCCGGCCAGGCGCGAGACGGCCACGCCGCGCTCCTCCCCGGCCAGGACCAGCCGCGCTTCGCCCGAACCCAGGCGGCGGGCGGCGGCGAGGGCGCCGTAGAGCCCGGTGGCGTGCTTGGGCAGGCGCCCCGCCCCGCCCATCAGGGCGCGCCAGGCTGGGTTGGCGCAGGTCAGCCGCCCGTCCGGGCCGGCGACGGCGGCCGGCTCGGGCAGGGCGTCGATCAGGCCGGCGAGGCCGTCGTCGGGCGAGGGCTGGGCGGTCTCGCGCAGCTCGGTGGTGGCGAAGGCGAAGACGCCCAGGAAGGCGACGCCGGCGAGGCCGATCAGCAGCAGCAGCCCGGGACCGGTGGTCGGGCCGGCCTGGTAGGCGGGATAGGCGGCGGCGACGATGGCCACCACGAAGAAGACGGCGGCGGCGGAAGCCAGCGGGTCGATCCGCCCGCGCTTGGCGCGCTTGGCGGCGCGCCGCGGCGCCGCCTGGGTTTCGGCTTCGGCTTCGTCGAGCAGGTCGCTGTCGAGGCTCATCGGATCGATCCGGTACGGGCTGTCGGTCATCTGGACCTTCTTTACGGACGTATGGGGGCGGCAGGACGGCGCGAAGCGTTGCGGGCGCCCGCCCCCATGACGAAGCCGATGATCTGGGCCACGGCCTGATAGTGCTCGCGCGGGATCACCTCGTCCACGTCGATCGAGGCGTAGAGGGCGCGGGCGAGCGGCGGGTCCTCCACGACGTGCACCCCGGCGGCCTCGGCGACCTCGCGGATCTTCAGGGCCAGGCGATCGACGCCCTTGGCGACGCAGACCGGCGCGGCGTCCGTTCCCTGCTCGTAGCGCAGGGCAACGGCGTAGTGGGTCGGGTTCATCACGACGACGGTGGCCTTGGGCACGTTCTGCATCATGCGCTGGCGCGAGCGCTGCATGCGCAGCTGCTTCTGCTTGCCTTTGACGTGCGGGTCGCCCTCGGTCTCCTTGTGGTCCTGCTTGACCTGCTCTCGGGTCATGCGCATGCGCGCCATGAAGCGCTGGCGCGACCAGAACCAGTCGGCCCCGGCGATGAGGGTCATCACGATCAGGACGGCCATGGCCAGGGCCCGCATGATCTCGGCCGAGACCGGCAGGATCGCCTCCGGCTGCAGGGCCGGCAGCTCCTCGATCAGGGCCGCGCGGGGCTTCAGCACCATCCAGGTGACCGCGCTGAGCGCCGCGATCTTGGCCAGGGACTTGATGAAGTTCATCAGGTTGTCGAGGCCGAACAGGCGCTTGAGGCCCGCCATTGGATCGACCTTGGAGTAGGCCGGGGCCAGTTTGGACGGCGCCCACAAGAGGCCGTGCTGGATCAGATTGCCGAAGGCCCCGGCCAGGGCGGCGGCCACCAGCACGAGCAGGACTGGGGCGCAGGCCATGACCGCGGTGCGCATCACCGACACGCCGCCGAGGCCGGTGAGGCTGATCTCGTCCGGATGGGCGATGAAGGGCAGCAGGGCCTCGGCCATGGTCCGCGCCATCCAGCCGCCGCTGAGCACCACCACCCCGATGGCGGCGGCGAGGGCGGCGACGGCGGCGACCTCCGGCGACTTGACGACGTCGCCCTTGCGGCGCGCCTCGTCCAGCTTGCGCTGTGTCGGCTCTTCGGTCTGGGATGCGCGATCCTGCTCTTCGGCCACGCCCTACCCCGTCACGTGAACTGGCCGACGAAGGTGCGGAAGCGGTCGACCCAGACCAGGCCGAACACCCCCAGACTCATGGCCATGATCGACAGGCCCAGCAGCACGCTGAGCGGGGTGGCGACGAAGAAGATCTGGAACTGGGGCATGGCCCGGCCGATGAAGCCGGCGGCGATGTTGAACACGAGCGAGAAGACGATCACCGGCGCGGCGAGCTGGATGCCGAGCGCGAAGGTCTGGGCCACGGTGCGGATGGCGAGCTGGCCGAAGTCGCCGACCGGGAACCCCCGGCCCATCGGGAACAGGGCGTAGGACTTCACGATCGCGGCGATGAACATCTGATGCAGGTCGGTCGCGAAGATGAGGGAAAGGCCGAGCAGGGACAGGAAGGTCGCCACGGTGGTGGTGGGCGGCTGTCCCGGGTTGGCGGTCTGGGCGAACGACAAGGTGGTCTGCAGCGAGATGGTCTCCCCCGCCACGGCCAGGGCCCCGAGGAACATGCGCAGCAGCGAGCCGATGGCCAGGCCGATGGCCAGTTCGATCAGCACCTGGGCGCCAAGGCCCCCCACGGTTTCCGGGATGGCCGGCATGCCGGCGCGCACGATCGGATAGAAGGCCAGCGACAGGACCAGGGCGAGGCTGAGGCGGATGCGCGGCGGGATGCTGGCCTCGCCGACCCCGGGCAGCAGCATGATCAGGGCGCCGACCCGGCAGAACACCAGCCCCGCCCCATAGACCTCCGCCGGCAGGGCTCCGAACATCGCTACCTCACATCGCCGCGATGCGGGCGGCGATCTGGTTCATGAAGCCGGCCATCAGGGCGCCCATCAGCGGCAGGAAGATCAGCAGGGCCACGAAGATGGCGATGATCTTGGGGGCATAGACGAGCGTGGCTTCCTGGATCTGGGTCAGGGCCTGCAACAGGCCGATGCCCACGCCAACCAGCAGGCCCACGATCAGGACCGGGGCGGACAGCTGGATGGTGAGCCAGATGGCGTCGCGCCCGACGTCCAGAACCTCGGCGCCGTTCATGCAAAACCTCTGCGAAAACCGGAATCACGCGGCGCCCAGCGCCCACCCAGACCCTCGGCGATCATGGTTAATAAAGGTTGACGCGGGCGGGGCCGCCTCGTCCTTCGACAGGCTCAGGATGAGGCGGACTTTGACGACGGCTCATTAGAAAGCCTCATCCTGAGCCTGTCGAAGCGGGGCTTTCGGGCCCTCCGCCGCTAGGGTTTTTCTTGCCCCCGCCCGCCCCGAGCGCCATGGATGCCCGGCGTTCACGACGAGGTCGCCCGATGCCGCTCCGCCCCGACGAGGATCCCAGCCTGGGCCAGGACCTGCCGCCCCGGGACCAGCCTCGCCCGCGGCCCAGCCAGGCCGAAGCGGAGGACGCCGTGCGCACCCTGCTGCGCTGGGCCGGCGACGATCCGGACCGCGAGGGCCTGCTCGACACGCCCGCCCGGGTGACCCGGTCCTATCTGGAGCTGTTCGCCGGCTACGACACCGATCCGCGCGACTACATGGCCCGGGTGTTCGAGGAGGTCGGCGGCTACGACCAACTGGTGGTGCTGCGCGACATCCGCTTCGTCAGCTTCTGCGAGCACCACATGCTGCCGGTAGTGGGCAAGGCCCACGTCGGCTACCTGCCCACCAACCGGGTGGTCGGCATCTCCAAACTGGCCCGGGTGGTGCACGGCTTCGCCCGGCGCTTCCAGATCCAGGAGAAGCTGACCTCCGAGATCGCGACCGCCATCGACGAGATCCTGAAGCCGGCGGGCGTTGGCGTGATCATCGAGGCCGAGCACAGCTGCATGACCCTGCGCGGGGTCAACACCCCCGGCGCCTCCCTGGTCACCAGCCACCTCACCGGCGTGATCCGCGACGACCCGCGCACGCGCGAGGAGTTCATGCGGCTGGCGCGGGGTTAATACTCGCCCCCACCGGCCCTCCGGGCCACCTCCCCCGCTTCGCAGGGGAGGAGCAGAGGCGTCGCGCCCAGTCCTGCTCCCCTGCGAAGCGGGGGAGCTGTCACCCGAAGGGTGACTGAGGGGGCGTCTTAGATCGGCATCCGCATGATTTCCTGGTAGGCGGCGATGACCTGGTCGCGGACGGCCATCACCGTCTCCAGGCTGGCCTCGGCGGAGGCGACGGCGGTGACCACGTCGATCAGCTCGGCCTTGCCGGCGGTATGGGCCGCCATCTGCTTTTCGGAGGTGCGCGAGGCGGTGACCGCCTCGTTGACGGCGGTCTGGACCATGGAGGAGAAGGCCGAGCCGGCCGATTCCTGCATCGGGTTCGCGGCGCCGACCCCCGCGCTCTGGGTCGCGGCGTAGGCCTTGGCGGCCGCAATGGCGGAGATCATCGCTTAGATCCTATCGCTTGAGCAGGTCGAGGGTGCGCGACTGCATGGTGCGCGCGGTCTCGATGACGCTGAGGTTGGCCTCGTAGGCCCGCTGGGCCTGGCGCATGTCGAGCGCCTCGGTCAGGGGGTTCACGTTGGACATCTTCACATACCCCTTGGCGTCCGCGGCGGGATGGCCGGGGTTGTATTCCAGCTTGAAGGGCGTCTCGTCGGGGATGACCTCGGTCATGCTCACCCCCTGCCCGCCGGGCACGGCCTTGGGCTGGAACACCGGGCTCTGGCGGCGGTAGGGGTCGCCGCCGGCCACGGTGGCGGTGGAATCGGAGTTGGCGATGTTCTCGGCGATCACCCGCATGCGCGACTGCTGGGCGCGCAGGGCCGAGGCGGCCACGTTCATGGCGGCGTTGGAGGCGACGGGGCCTTGGGTGGGCATGGGTCAGGATCCCTTTAGGCGCCGGGCTTGCGCACGGCGAGGCGCAGCATGGAGATCGACTTCTGGTAGAGGCCGATGGCGGCTTCGTAGTCCATCCGCGCCTCGCTCATCTTGATCATCTGGTCTTCGAGCACGACCTGGTTGCCGTCGAGGCGGGCCTCGGAATCCGGCTGTTCCTGAGCCTTCCAGGCAGTCTGTGGACGCACCTTGCCGGACATGTGGCCCGCATTGGTCATGGCCGCGTTGACCGAGCCGGCCGAGGCGGGGGCGGCGATCTTGCGCTCCACCGTGAAGGGCTTCAGGTCGCTCGGCGCGAAGCCGGGGGTGTCGGCGTTGGCGACGTTCTGCGAGATCAGCTTCTCGCGCTGATTCAGATAGCCGAGCTTGCCCTTCAGCATCGACATCAAGGGGATCTGGTCGAGGTTCATCGCGCGCGCCGGCCGAAGTCTGGTCGGGCTTCTGCCCTCGATTCCACTGGGTAGAGTTTGCCGGGCGCATGGTTAACGGCGCGTTAGGAAGCGCCTCCCAGACTCGGGCTCAGCGGCGCCGAAAGCGCCTTGCGATTCGGGGCCTAGAATGTTCCTCGCCGTGTTGCAGGCCGTGTTCGGCCTGGTCGTGACCCTGGGCCTGATCGGCCTGGCCGCCTATGCCGCGCGCCGCTGGGGCCCGGCCGGCATGTTCCAGCTGCGGCCTCCCGGCGAGCGCCGCCTGGCCATCGTCGAAAGCCTCAACCTCGACCCGTCCCGCCGCTTGGTGCTGGTCCGCTTCGACCAGGAGGAGCGGCTGCTGCTCCTGGGCGAGGGGCGGATGCTCGAGTCGCGGCCCGTCTCCCCGCCGAAAGCCCGCCTCGATGCGTAGTCTCGCCGCCGCCCTGCAGAAGGTGCTGTTCCCCGCCGACAAGGGCGACATCGCCCGCGCGGCCCGCCTGGCGGTGGTCGCCACCGCGGTCAGCATGATCTTCCCCGCCCTGGCCGCGGCCCAGGCGCTGAACATCGACCTCGGCACCGGGGCCGGCCTGACCGACCGGGTGGTGCAGCTCGTGGGCCTGATGACGGTGCTGTCCCTGGCGCCGTCGATCGTGATGATGACCACCTCCTTCGTGCGCATCGTGGTGGTGCTGTCGCTGCTGCGCACCGCGCTGGGCCTGCAGCAGAGCCCGCCCAACGCGGTGATCGTCAGCCTGGCCCTGTTCCTGACCGCCATCGTCATGGGGCCGACCTTCACCGCCTCCTACAACGCCGGCATCCGCCCCCTGCTCGACCACCGCATGGAGCTGCCCCAGGCCTTCACCGCCGCCTCGGCCCCGGTGAAGACCTTCATGCTGGGGCAGGTGAACCGGGACGACCTGGCCCTGTTCATCCGCCTGTCGCGCATCCCGCGCCCGCGGACCGCCCAGGACACGCCGCTGCAGGTGGTGACGCCGGCCTTCATGATCTCGGAGCTGAAGCGCGCCTTCGAGATCGGCTTTCTGCTGTTCGTGCCCTTCCTGGTCATCGACCTGGTGGTGGCCAGCGTGCTGATGAGCATGGGCATGATGATGCTGCCCCCCGTGGTTGTGAGCCTGCCGTTCAAGCTGATCTTCTTCGTGCTGGTCGACGGCTGGCGCCTGGTGGCCGGGTCGCTGGTGGAAAGCTTCCGGCACGGGGCTGGGACGTAGATTCTTCCTCAACCCTACGCACCTCCTTCGTCATGCTGAGGAGCGCGAGCGAAGCTTGCGCGTCTCGAAGCACGCAGCTCGATCGCACCATCTGCTAAGCTGCCAGCATGGCGGCTTGGACCTACATCCTGCGCTGTGCCGACGGGTCCTATTACGTCGGCTGCACGACCGACCTCGACCAGCGCTTAGGCCAACACGCCGATGGAACGTTGGGCGGTTACACCTCAACGCGCCGGCCGCTCGAACTCGTCTGGTCGGTTGAAGTACCGACGATCCATGAGGCGATCGAAACCGAGCGCCAGATCAAGGGCTGGGGACACGCGAAGAAGGAAGCGTTGATCCGGGGCGATTGGACGACCGTGCAGTTCCTTTCGGCAAGAGGCCGCTGAACATCTGCGTGCTTCGAGACGCGCAAGCTGCGCTCGCGCTCCTCAGCATGACGAACGTCGTAGAAACCTACCCCTTCGCCGGGGCGGGGTTGGCGGCGACGGCGGGCTTGGGGGCCGTCGACCAGCTTGGCGTAGCGGGCGCGCAGACGGGCCAGGGACGCGTCGTCGCCGGCCAGGCTGTAGGCGGCGCCGGCGCGGAGCAGCTTGGTCTCCTCGTCGCGGGTGAGCGGCGCGGCGCTTTTCCAGCGATCGCCGAGGCGGGCCTCCAGCAATTGGCCGGCCTGCGGCCATTCGCGCTGCTTCCACGCCACTTCGGCGCGCAGTTCGGCGGCCTCGGGCGAGGCGTCCTTGCCGAGGATCTCGACGGCGTGATCGTAGCGGCCGAGCTGCATCAGCGCCCGGGCCTCGACCACCCGGCGCTCGGCGTTCAGGGCGTTGGGCAGGAGGGTGGTGCGCGACTTGTTGAGCGCCTGCAGGGCCTGTTCGGGCTTGCGGTTCATCAGCTCGATCATGGCGAGGTCGGTGGAGACCTCGGCCCGCGCCACGCCGTCGAGCCGGTTCTCGGCCTGGTACTTGAGCAGGACCGCGGCCTGGTCGAGCAGGTCGACGTCGACCAGCCGGCGGGCGAGGCGGCGCACCATCAGGTCGCCGTCGGCGCCGATGGGGGTGAATTCCTTGAAGTCGTAGAACAGGGCCAGGGCCTGGACCGGCTGCATGCCGTCGGCCCCGCCGCCCAGGAACAGGGCCTTGAAGGCGGTCCCGAGATCCTGCTGCAGCCCTACCGCCGTGGGCAGGTCGGGCAGGCGCTGGCCGGCCGAGCGCAGGGCCTCCAGGGCCTCGCGATAATGGCCCTGGCCGATGTAGATGCGGCCGAGCGAGCGGACGGTCTCCAACTCGGTGGCGTCGCCGCGCCAGCGGAAGCGCAGGGAATCCAGGGTCGCGATGGCGTCGGCGGACTTGAGCTTGCCCCTGGCCAGCTTCAGCTCGGTGGAGCGCAACAGGGCCGGGGCGGCGATGGCGCCGTAGGGGCTGGCGGCCACGTCGTCGTAGAGGGCCAGGGCCTGATCCACCTGACCGGAAGCGTCGGCCAGCTTGGCCTCGGACAGGCGGACGCCGGCGGCCTCGGTCTCGTCGAGGGGGGCGGACTGGGCCACCATCAGGGCCGAGCGGGCCGCGCCGAGATCCTTCACCGCCAGGGACGCATCCACGTCGGCGCGGGCGAAGCGGGCCTTCCACTTCGGCGCGAACTGGGCCAGGGCCGAGCGGCCGGCGGAAAGCTGGTCGCGCGCCCCGGTATAGTCGCCGAGGCGGGCGGCGACATAGCCGCGCCACAGGGCGCTGGCGGGGTCTTCGGCCAGGACCGGCGAGGAGAAGTCGGCCTGGGCGTCCTTGAACCGGCCGGCCATCACCCGCGCGGCGCCGCGCAGGCCGCGGAACTCGGGGTCGCCCATCATGGTGGGCTCGGCCTTGGCGATCATGTTGAGGACGCCGACGCCCTCGTGGGCCAGTTCGGAGCCGATCAGGAAGCGGGCGAGGCCCAGGCGCGCCTGCACCCCGCCGGCCTTGCCCTTGGCCGCTTCGGCGGCGGCCAGGTCCATCAGCTGACCGTAGCGACGATTGAAGCCGCCCTCGCCGGTCTTGGACCAGCCGGGAAAGTCGATCAGGGCCGGCATGGCCGCCGGCTGGGGCAGGCCCACGGGGGCCGAGACGTTGCGCGCCTGCATCGAGACCGGCGACAGGGCCATGCCCTTGGGCCGGCCGATGCGGACGATGTCGCCGTCGGCGGTGATGGCGAGGTCGTCGGCGATCGGCTGGACGGCCAAGCCCTGGGCGGAGGCCAGCAGGACGGCGTCGACATAGGAGCGGGCGCCGGGCAGGCCCTTGGCAGGAGCCAGGGCGGTGACGGCGGCGAAGCGGTCGCCGACCACCGGGTCGGCGATCCAGAACACGCCGGTGGCGCCGGCGACCTGGGCGGTCAGGACGGCGGGGCCGTCGGCGTCCTCGCGGCCGAGCTTGACGGCGTCGGGGGCGGAGACCGCGGAGGCCCCCAGCGCCAGGGTCCACACCCCGCCTTCGGCCGTGGCGGCGGCGACGGTGGTCGGCGGGACGGTGATGCGGACCGCCGAGAAGGCGGCGCCGGACACCGTCTGCATCTTGCGCATCTGGACAAGGCCGCGGGGGCTGTCGCTGATGTCGATCTTGGCCGGGGCGTCGAACACCATCCACACCGCGTCGCCGCGGCGGAAGACGGCCGCGCCGAGGGGCGCGCGCCACGGGAAACGCAGCAGGAGGGTGCGGCCCTGCAGCTCCGGCGTCATCTTCACCACGCCTGAGGCGGGGATCGGATTGGGCCGCGCGCCGGGGGCTTGGTCCTTGCCGTCGGCGGCCGCCGCGGTCTTCGGCTGCTCGGGCGGCGCCAGGTTGACGAAGGTCGCCCCGTCGTCCTTGCCGAGGCGGACGTCGACGCCCTCGTCGAGGGTCAGGCGCAGCTCCATGCCGCCCTTCACCGGGGTCGCCTTGGCGGTCTTGAGGTACTTGGGCGGATCGACGCGCAGGCGCGCGATGTCGGGCGGCGCGATATTGCCAAAGCGCAGGATCAGGTCCGCGCCCTCGCGGCGGGCGTTGATCGGCTGGGCCCCGAAGAACTGGATGCGCGACAGGTCCGGACGGGTGCCGACCTTGACCGTCACTTCCGCCGGCCCGGCGGCCGCCACGGCCGGAGCGACCGGCCCCAGCGTCAGGCTGAGCGCCAGGGCGAAACAGAGGGATGGGCGAAGCGCGCGCATGAGCGGCGAGTTTGCGCCGGGGCGTCTTAGGTCGAGGTTAACGAAGGGGGCAGAGGAGGTGCGACACTTCAGGCCGCGGGCTTGGGCCGCGCGGGTTTGGGCGCGGCGGCCGGGGCGGCGGCGGGCGGCGGGGCGGCGGCGGCCTGGGCGAGTTCCTGCACCTTGTCGTAGCGGCGGGCCAGGCTCTCGGTCAGCTTCTTGGCGTCGGTGGGCGGCATCTGCGACAGGATGGCGGCGAGGGCGGCCTCCTTCAGCTTGCCGGCGACGGGCAGGCGCACCTTGTCGTCGAGCTGGACCATGACCGCGGCGGCGTCCTTGGGCTTCATCTTGCCGTAGACGGTGACGAGGCGGTTGATCTCCTCGCTCTCCTTCTGCTCGGTCTGGCCGAGCAGGGTCTGCAGGTCGGCCTTGAGGCCGGTCAGGCCCTTGAGCTTGGAATCGAGCTTGGCCTCGGCGGCGGCGAGCAGCTTGAGCTGGGTGTCGATGTCCTGTTCGCGGGAATCGAGCTGGGTGCGGCGCGCGCCCAGGCTCTGCAGCACCTGCAGCTCGGCGGGCGACAGGCCGGCGTCCTTGGCCAGCTGGGTGGCGCTGGGGGCGCAGACCAGCGGCCGCGCGGCCGGGGTCGCGTTGGCCGGCGCGGCGGTGGTCGTCTCGGCGCCTTCGGCGGCCTTGTCCTTGGCTTCCTTGGCGGCCTCTGCGGCCTCGGCCTTCTTGGCCGGCTTGGTCTGCACTTCCTCGGCGAAGGCGCGGGCGCCGGCCATCATCTTGGGCAGGGCGTCGACCTCGGCCAGGGCCTTGACCGAGAGCACGCCGCCGATGGCGATCGCCACCAGGGGCAGGATACGGGGCATGCGGCTCATCGGCGGTCTCCGGCGCGCCAGGCCGGGGCGGCTGGGGCGCTTGGCGCGGCCTCGAACAGGTCCTCGTCCACGGACCGGGCGACGGCGGGACGCACATTGGACAGGCGCGTCGGCGCCGCGCCGCGGGGGCGCGGGTCGAGGCGGGTCTCGCCCCGGTGGAGGGCGGCGACGGGCGGAGCGGCCTGGATGGGGGCGGCCTGGGCCGCCGCGGCGGCGCGGCTGGCGATGTCGGCGGCCCGGTCCAGCTTCACGATCAGGCCGCGGGCGGTTTCGATGCGGGTGAGCAGCTCGTCATGGGCGTCTTCCGACGCCGCGCGCAGGGCGACGAGGGCCGACTGGGCGCGGGTGGCGGCGCTGTCGAGATCGCCCACCGCCTTGACGAAGCTGTCCTGGCCTTCGCGCATCGCCTTCAGGCGCTTGTTCAGCCTGAGGCCGACCGTCAAGGCGGTGACCAGCAGGGTGATCAGCAGGATGTCGAGACCGATGCCGATAGGGGTCATGGTTTTCCCTGCAAGGCGCGCTTGGCGGCGGGCGCCAGCGGCGCCTCCACCCGGACGGCGATGTTGTGGTTGCGGCGACCCATGCGGCCGCGGGTGAGCGGAATCTGGCCGGAGCGCAGCTCGACGGTGGAATCCGGGGTGGCGTTCAGCATCAGGGTGTCGCCGACCTTGAGGTTCAGCACCCGGGACAGGTCGACCTGCTGCTCGTCGAGGACGGCGCGGACCTCCATCTGGGTGGTCCACAGTTCGGTGGCGAGGTGGCTTTCCCAGATGTTGTCGCGGCCGAACTTCTCGCCCATGAACTGCTGCAGCAGCATCTTCCGGATCGGCTCCAGGGTGGCGTAGGGCAGCAGCAATTCGATGCGCCCGCCCCGGTCCTCCATGTCGATCCGCAGCTTGACCAGGATGGCGGCGTTGGCGGGACGCGCGATGGCGGCGAAGCGCGGGTTGGTCTCCAGCCGGTCCAGGTTGAAGGTGACGGGGGTCAGGGGCTCGAAGGCGGCCCGGGCGTCATTGAGCACCACCTCGACCATCCGCTGCACCAGAACCCGCTCGATGGTGGTGTAGGGCCGGCCCTCGATGCGCATGGCCGCGGTGCCGCGGCGGCCGCCGAGCAGCACGTCGACGATGGAATAGATCAGGTTGGAATCGACCGTCAGCAGGCCGTAGTTGTCGAGCTCCTCGGCCCGGAACACCGCCAAGATGGCCGGCAGCGGGATCGAGTTCAGATAGTCGCCGAAGCGGATCGACGAGATGTTGTCGAGGCTGACCTCGACGTTGTCCGAGGTGAAATTGCGCAGGGACGTCGTCATCAACCGGACCAGCCGGTCGAAGACGATCTCGAGCATCGGCAGGCGCTCGTAGGAGACCAGCGCCGAGTTGATGATG
>NCED01000065.1 GCA_002280485.1 Caulobacterales bacterium 32-69-10 | reverse complement strand
ATTGGGGGCCTCGGGCTATGACGCCTTGATCGCCTCGACCACCCAACTGAATACGCCCGGTCCACAGCTTTCCGCCTTGTCCGAGGTTCACGCCGTCACCGACGTCACCGGCTTCGGTCTCCTCGGCCACGCCCTGGAGATGGCGCGTGGCTGTGGAGCGACCGTGGAGATCGACGAAGATGCGCCGGACTGGCTTCCGGGTTCCGTCGATCTGGCTCAGGCCGGCGTGCGGACGGGCGCGTCGGTTCGGAACTGGTCGGCCTACGGCGATGCTGTCTTGCTGCCTTCGGAGACACCCGATTGGCGCCGTGATCTTCTAACCGATCCCCAGACGAGCGGCGGCCTCTTAATCGCCGTAGCGCCCACCGGCGTTCAGGCGGTCATGGACCTCGTAACGGGCATGGGCTTTCCTTCCGCGCGTCGTGTCGGCCGTGTCGTCAAAGGCGGTCCCTGCGTCGTGGTTCGTTAGGCCGCCTTCATGATCCACAGAACCGACGATCTCGCAGCGGACGTTCGCCAGACCTACGACGCCATCGTTGATGTTCGCAGCCCGTCGGAGTTCGCCGAAGACCATCTGCCGGGCGCGATCAATCTGCCGGTGCTGGATGACGCGCAGCGCGCTGAGGTCGGAACCCTTTTCGTTCAACGCTCCAAATTCCTGGCGCGACGGCTCGGGGCCTCCTACGTGGCCCGGAACATCGCTGACCATCTCGACCGCCCGCTTTCCGATCGCGGCGGTGGATTCCAGCCTCTGGTCTATTGCTGGCGGGGCGGACAGCGATCTACGGCCATGGCCACGGTGATGGATCAGGTGGGATGGCCGGTCACCCAGCTCGACGGCGGCTACCAGACCTGGCGCCGCCGCGTGGTCGACGCACTGTATGGCGGCGGCGAGGGGGCGGGCGTCTCCCTCCAGCCGGTGTTGCTGGATGGTTTGACCGGCAGCGGAAAGACCGACGTCCTAGGACGTTTGGCGATGCTCGGCGTCCAGACGCTCGACCTGGAAGCGCTTGCGGATCATCGGGGCTCTCTGTTTGGGGCGACGCCGACGCCCCAGCCGAGTCAGAAGGCGTTTGAAAGTCGGCTGTATGCCGCGATCGAGACCCTCGATGTGTCCCGGCCTGTCGTTGTGGAAGCTGAGTCCAGCCGGATCGGTCAGATCACCCTCCCGCCCGTCGTGTGGGCGGCCATGAAACGCGCGCCTCGCGTCCAGCTGAACGCTCCGTTGCACGCTCGCGTCGCCTATGTCGTCGATCAATACGGGGCGATCGGCGCAGACGCCGAAGCCCTGGAAGCGGCTCTGCGGCGTCTGCCCCGACATCACAGCCGGGCGCTTATCGAAACTTGGCGGAACCTCGCACGGGACGGCAAGCTCGCCGCCTTGGTCGAAGGATTGATGACCGAGCACTACGATCCGGCCTACCGCCGATCGCGTAGCGAGGCCGGCCAATGTCTCGGTCAAGTCGAGGTGACCGACATGACGTCGTCGGCGCTCGCTGCTGCGGCTGAGACCGTCGCGACACTGGTCGCGGGCCGAGACTGACATGATCAGGCGCAACGTCCGGTCGCAGGATGCGGGTCTATCGGGAGCAGGCGTCACTGGACCTGACTTTTCATCCAGGCGCTGATGTTTCGCAGGGCCTCGAGGTCCAGAGCGTCCAGTCTCGGCTGGCCGTCCATTTCCAGTCCCCTGGCGATCAGATCGAGGATCGCCGCGCCTTCGGAATGGGGCGTCGCCCGCTCTCGCAGGAGGTCCGCCACCACCCCATCAATGGCTTCCGCCACGTCCTCGATGTCTTCGGCATCCAGAAGATCCATGGCCGTCCTACAGGGTTGCACCAGCCCCATGTCGACGCCCTCAAAGTTGTGTAAGACGCAACCATAACGGCGCTATTCCAGAGGAACTGTCAAGCGCTCCTTCCTGTAGCTTGGCAGGTCGAAGCCCCCTTGGCTGGATCGAGCGAGGACGTCCGGCCTCTCGAGGCGTTGAAAGCCATGGTCGGCTGCGGGCTTGGCTCGAGCATGTTGCGCCAGATTTGATGCGCCGCTTCGTGCGTAAATGGTGCCGGGTGATCGTCTGGCTATCTGTTGCTCCATGATGACCAACCCGAGCGCCTGAGCGTTCTCTATTTGTTCCGCTTGCAGCCTCTGGCTTGACCCTATCCCCATGCCGTTGCCATCTGTGGACATGTCCGTTCCTCAGATCGATTATGAAAAGCGACTGGATGCTCGCATCGGCAAGGCGGTGCGCGAGCGCAGAGAATCCGTCGGCATGACCCAAGCGGCTCTGGCGGCCGCCATCGGCGTCACCTTTCAACAGGTTCAGAAGTACGAGCAGGGCCGAAACCGCGTTGCCACCTCAAAGCTCGTGCGGATGGCCGATGCGATGAAATGCGACGCCTCCGAGCTTCTGGGCGAGCGAGGCGGTCACACGCCTGGTCGAGGCCTTTGGGCGTTAGCGCGCGGGCGGATTCGCCTCAGGTTGATCCGGGCGGGGCGGGCGCTTGGTCTGCGACCTGCGCCCGCCGACACGCAAATAGGGGGGCGGGCCAGGAACTTCTGCGAAGAAGCCCGGCGTTTCGGAACCGGCCGCCGCCGACGTAAGAAACGTCCCCCGGCTCCCGGTCGGCCCCTATCGTCCCGGAGCCCGCCGATCCGCAACCTAGCGGAAAAAGCCCGTCCGAGTCACCAGCCCCCCCATTGGCGAAGCCTGACGATGGGGATCAACATCGTCCTCTCCTCAAGCTTAGTGCGCTCGGCCGCGCGTTGCCGCCCGCTCTCAGGTCCTGGCGGTCGGCCAGTGAAAGAGGCATGGCAAAGGCGTGGGGTCGCAGGCGCCGTGTGACCGCAGACAGTGACGTCTTTGAAAGTGTCGGAGAGGAGTGAGGGTGGCCCCAGGTTTCAGGGTGTTATGCCTGGCTTCAACTTTGACGACATCGGCAAGGCCTTGTTTTTCGGTTCTGGTTCACGTTCGCCGCTTGCGATCCTGCGCTAAAGTCGGCCCGTCAAACGACTGTGTTCGACGCGCCGGTCAACAAGCGAGGCGTCTCTGATCTACTCACCGATGGTTCATGGTCAGCTTGGTTTCAGAGCCAGTTGCCGAGGCGTGTGAATTACGAGCCAGCAGAGGCCCGATGCGACGAAGCCGATGTTGACCATGGTGGCGGCAAGGATCACGCCGGCGCCCCGATGGTCGGGGGACAAGCTCAAAATCCCGGCCACGGTCATGCCGATGCCGGCCAGGGTCATTGCGGTGGTGAAGAGCGAGGCCAGCGGACGCTCGCGGCCGCGCCAAAGGATCATCCCGGCGGTCAGGAGGAAGGCGGCGTCCAAAGCAAGTCCGAACATCGGGGACGGCACGACCGATGGGAAGCGGCTGTGAATGCCCACGATGAATAGCGCCGTGAGCGGCGCGAGGGGACCGGATCGCCGCCCTGTCTGAGGAATACGACCGGCTCGTCTCCGGCACCGACGCGGCGGAGGCGCTGCCGCCCGAAGTGGACGCCCGGCTGGCGGAAATCGACAAGGCCCTGCAAGCCTTCGGGCCGGGCCTCGACTATCCCGCCGAGGTCAAGGCGCGGGCCGGGGTCATGGTCCTGCTCGGCCATGACGGACAGGCCCGCTACGAGCGCGGTCTGGTCCGGCCCGAGGATGCGGTCGGCGATCCGGCGTCCGACCCGGATGTTCCGGAAGAGGAAGAGGGGGCGGGGCAGGGCGCTTGCGCATGGCCCGGCGACGCCGACGAAACGCCCGGCGAGGTGGGGCGCGCGGACGAGGGGCCGGCGCCCTTGCCGGATCGTCTGGTCCTCGACCTGACGGCCCATCGCACCATGGGGCTGCGCGACGCGGTCCAGGCCGAGCCGGACATGGCGCTGATCGTCGTCGTCCACGCCCTGACCCTGCAGGTCTTCTATCCGGCCTGGGGCGTCTGGACCCCGTTGCAACTGCGCCTGTCCGTCGCCGGGCTGGAACGGCTGGCGCCGGGCGTCAGCGACAGCCCCGCCGGTCGGCGGGTGGCGGACCGGCTTGAGCGCTGGGGCGCGCGGCTTCCGCGCGAGGCCCGCGACCTGTGGGCGGCTCTGACGCCCCTGCCGCCCTCGGACCTGCTGGACCTGATGGCCTGTTGCGCGGGCGTCGGCCTCTACGCCGTGTGCGATCCGCACGACCGGAAACCGGACGCCCTGGCCCAGGCCGAACGGCTGGCGACGGCGGTCGGACTGGACATGACCGGGACCTGGACGGCTACGGCGGCGGGGTATTTCTCGCGGGTGTCCAAGGCGCGGGTGCTGGAGGCGGTGGCCGAGGCGACGAGCGCCGAGGACGCCGGGCGGATCGCATGCGCAGGGCGCTTTCCAGTCTGACGGCCCAGCACATTGGTGTTGGCGGCGTCGTAGCCGATGCCCGCAGGCGCATCATAGAAGGGCGGTTCCTCGTTCGCGAGATTGAGGACATTGATCCGCGCTGGCTGTCGGCCGCCGGTCGACGGCGCGGAGTTCGCCCCGGTCCTGGTATTCATAGGCGGCCACCAGACTGCCGCTCGACCAGTTCAGCCCGCCCGCGTGAGACGCCAGCACCTCTTCGGCGCCCCCGTCGCTCGTTCCGCCGATGCGCAGCCGGCTCTCAGCGCCCTCGAAGCGCGACTTGAGGATGATGTTGACCACGCCGCCGACTGCGTCGGCCCCATAGAGGGCCGAAGCCCCGTCGAGCAGGACATCGGTGCGCGCTATGGCGCTGCTGGGCAGGTTGGAGACGTCCGCGAAATCGCCGGCGCCGCCCGTGCCGGCGATCCGTCGTCCGTTGACGAGCACCAGGGTCGCGTCCGCCCCCAGACCCCTGAGATTGACGCCTGTGGCGTAGGCGGTGTTGCGGTTGGTGCGATCGGCGCCGGTTCCCGCCGATCCCTCATAGGCCGCCCCGGTGAAATTCTGCGGCAGGGCCGCCAGGGTCTCGGCCAGGGTGCCCCGTCCGCGACGGTCGACGTCGGCCTGGGTCAGAACCGTGACCGGCGATGGGCTGTCCGCGCCCCTGAGATAGGTCCCGGTGACCACCACCTCGTCCAGAACCGGCGTAGCGGCGTCTTCTTGCGCCCGGGCGGCGGGATCGATCAGAACAAAGACCGTTGGACGACTCTGCCGATAGGTCAGGCCGGTGTCGCGCAACAGAAGGCCGAGCGCCGTCTCGGCCGTGTGAGCGCCCGAGACCCCCGCCGACCAGCGGCCGGCCGCTAGAGCCGTCGGATAGAGAAGCTGCAGGCCGCTCTGTTGGGCGAAGGCGGGCAGGGCCCGGTCCAACGGCCCGGCGGGAATGTCGTAGCTGCGCACCGCCTCCGCCGATTGCGCGAGGACCGGCGTGGCGGCGCCGAGCATTAGCGCGGCGAGCGCAGTTGAGGTGAAGGCCTGACGCATGAGTTCCCCCGTTTTCTACCCGCGGACGTGCGGGACAGGGAAGAGACGTCGGGCGGTGCGACAGCCCCTAAGTCCGTCGTCAGATTATTTTTTGGAGGCGGATCCCAACAGGATACGGCCGTCGTCGGAGATCGTGGCGTCCAGCCCATAGAGATCGCTGAGGGCGGCCACAAAGCCGTCGATGTCGCCGACATTGAACACGCCGCTGACTGGCACCGAGGCGAGACGGGCGTCCTGAAGCACGATCGGACTGCGGCTGTAACGATTGACCTCCGCCACTGCGACGGCGATCGGGGTGTCGTCGAAGGTCAGACGTCCGGCGCTCCAGCTGGTGGAGGCGACGACATTGACCGGCGCGACCCGCGGGCGCGGCGTCGAGGTGAGCAGCTGCTGGCCGGGGGACAATGACCATCGCGTGTCAGAGGCTGCGGGTTTTCGAACCGCCACCCGGCCCTCCACCAGAATGACCCGTGCGCCGGCGCCGGATCGACGGACGTCGAACCGGGTCCCCAGCGCCGTCACCTCGGTGTCGCCCGCCCGGACCACAAAGGGCCGCCCGGCGTCCCTCGCCACCTCGAACATCGCCTGCCCCTGGGTGAGGGCGACGGTGCGACGCTCGCCCGTGAAGCGGACGGAGACCCGCGAGCCTGTGTCGAGGATCAGATGGGAGCCGTCGGCGAGCGCCACCGTGCGCTGCTCGCCGATCTCGGTTGCATAGGTGGCAGGCCGCAACGCCAGCCAGGCGGAACCGGCGGCGCAGAGGACGAGCGCTAGGGCGCCGACGGCGCCGATCTGGACCAGGCGGCCCTTCGGAGGGTTTCGGGACGGGCGGGAACGACGCGGTCTCGCGGCCGCCTCCGCCAGGATCTGAATGTCGGGCGACCGGCCCAGGGTCGCCGTCGCCGACCACAGGGCCTCCAGCCGGGCGAAGGCGCGGGCGTTCTCGGGGTCGCACCGCCAAGCGCTGAACCGGCGCACGTCGGCGGTCGTCACCCGGCGTTGATTGAGCCGGGCGAACCAGTCGGCCGCTTCCTTGCGCCGGATTTCGGCGTCAGCCTCGATCGTCATCCGTCTTGCCTACAGGTCCAGCCGAGACGCGCAGTATTCGAGCGCCCGGGCCATCCGCCACTCCACGGTCTTTGGGCTGACGCCGAGCGTCCGGGCGATCTCAGCATAAGTCATACCGCGAAACCGGTTCAGAACGAAGACGTCGCGGTAAAGCGGCGGCATCCCCCGGACCACCTGACCCAGCAGGACTTCGTCGAACTGGGAGGCGGCCTGACTGTCCGCGGGATCTCGTGTCGCCGGAGCGTCGCGCCGTCGGGCGTCTCGCCGGGCCTCGTCCTTCAGCAGGTTCCGGGCGATCCGCAGGAGAAAGGCCTTGGGGTGTCGAATCTCGGCGCTATGGGGCGCCGCCCGGAGATAGGTCTCCTGGACCACGTCGTCGGCGGCGTCCGCGCCGACCTCCGCGCACAGCCGGCGCGTCAGCCAGCCGGCGTAAAGCCGGTAAAGACGGTTGACCCCGTCCCGATCCTCCCCGTCCAGCGGCTTTGCGTCCGTCACCAGGTCTCTCCGGCGTCTGAAGGAGAGGTCCGGAATCCGCATGCGGTATTGCCCGCGCACGCGCACGAGGCCGCGCCGGAAAGCCGTCGCCGTCGGACATCCGCGTCGCGCGGCGCCGTCGATGATGTGATGTCGCACAGGGGATTCCAGGCCCCACCGACGCGGACGTCGGCGAGGTCAGCATGAATCAAACCCCGGCGTGGTGCAACCCACAGGGTCTGCGGCGAGGCGTCGACGAAGTCGCCGCCTTGTCCCTGCCTGCCGGGGGCGCGACGGCCGAGGGTTCAAAATCTGTTCGCTCCGCAAAAATCTGGCGGATGGTCCGCAATTCACTGTCGTTGCCCGACTGTCGATTCCGCCACACCGTAAATCCATCCGAAATCGGAGGAAATTGTCATGAACTTTGACGCGAGATCTGATCGGCGGACCGGGCCGGTGCTGAGCGGCCGAGAGGGCCAGTGCCTCCTGTGGGTCAGCCGTGGCAAGAGTTCTAGCGACATCGGGCAGATCGTGGGGCTCTCGCCGCGCACGGTGGACAGCTATATCGAAAAAGCCTGTGCAAAATTGAAGGTCCGCACCCGGATCGAAGCGGTCGCCGTTGCGGTGCGCAACGGGCTGATCGACCCCGCGGCGCCGTCGTCATGAGGAAGGGGGCGGGTCTGGAACTTCTGTACGGAAGCCGGGGGTTTCAGCCCTGATCGCCGCCGACGCGCTGCGTCCCCCGGCTCAAGATCAGCACCTATCCGTTCCGGAACCCGCCGCCCTCAATCTTGGGACCGGTGCAGCGAGATGTCTATCGCTGACGTGCCACTGAGTGATCATCTGTGTGAACAGAGTGCTTAGTTTGTTACGCCGAGCCAGCCTCTCGCGGCGCGAGCAACACGTGGTGGACGGCCTCGTCGCCGGCACGCCAAGAGGCGTTCGCCTTTGACCTCGACATCGGTGCGCGGACCATCGCGGTCTGGCGCGCCAACGCCACGATAAAAGCAGCAGGCCAGGAGCGTGTCTGATCCGGTGCGGATGAGTGGTCTGCGTCGCTAGGCTAGGTTTTGCAACCTCCGGGAAAGCCCCTAGGGGACAGTGGTTAGGGCGATCACCTGAATACCGGGCAAGCCTCCCAAAGCCTACGGACCGCAGCGACCGCCGACGCCTCTGTAATCGGCGACATGACAAGGCTGAACCTATGTTCCCAATCTCGTTCCCCCGCGGGCGCGCGGTCTCCCCGCTGCCCAGACTGGGCTCCAAAACCGTCGGCAACGCCCTTGCCTTTATGGTCGTGGGCGTCCCTTCCGTCGCCTTTGCGCACGTCAAATGGTTCGAGGCCTATGAGGTCTCGGCCAAGCCGGTGTCGATCCAGACCACGCTGAGCCTGCCCTTCTTTTGGGTCGGGATCGCGCTGGTGCTGGGCTTCTTTCTGGTCACCTCCTTTCTTGAGAACCAGCGGCCGGGACGGGTCGTCATGGGCCGGCTCGACAAAGCCACGTCGCTGCTCAGCAAGAAGGCCGACGGCTTTCTGGTGGGGGTGCTTTGCGCCTTCTTCCTGGCCCTGTTCGCCATGGGCGGCACCTTTCTGACGCCGGAACTTAAGACCGACGCGGCTTGGGTGCCATGGATGCAGTTGGTGATCGCCGGGTTGATCGTCGCACGTCGCACGCGCCCCCTGGCTGCGGCGATGATCGTCCTGCTGTGGGTGCTGACGATTGGCAGTTACGACCTGTTTCACCTGTTCGACTACCTCGCTCTGGGCCTCGGCATCGCCGGCTATCTGTTGCTGTCGGGCTTGCCGGACGGCGCTTGGCATGACCGTCGCTTCGCCGCGCTGCGCTGGGGCGTGGCGCTCGCCCTGACCTGGTCGAGCATGGAGAAGTTCATGTACCCGCAGTGGTTCCTGCCGCTGCTGGAGGAAAAGCCCTTCCTGGCCTTCGGCATGCCGTTCGGCCCCTATACCACCATGGCCGGAGTGGCCGAGTTCACCCTGGGCTTCGGCCTATTGTGGTCGCCGCTGATCCGTCGCCTGTCAGCCGTGGCCCTGTTCGCCCTGATGTTCGCCGCCGTCTATCCATTCGGCCGGGTCGATCTCATCGGACATGCCACCATTCTTGCGGCTCTGTTGGTCTTCGTCGCCGATCCCCTACGCGACCAGGCTCTGGAAATCGCGCCGCGCCGCCGTCGCGCGCTGTTCGTCCCCGCAGGTCTCGCCGTCGCCCTGGCGATGACCATGGGGTCCTACGTCGGCCTGCACCATTTGATCTATGAGAGCACCGACCCGCATGTCGCGACCCTGCTGCGCGCGGAGTCCTCTAAACATCCTGAAACCGGAGCGGCGCCCGGAGCCTTCTGGCGCGGGCAGACCCACTACCACGGCAAGGCGGGCGCCACCCGAGCGCCTGGCGCCGGAGCGGCTGCGGCGATGCTGGCTCAGATGCAGCACATGCACGACGCCACCAACGCCGTGCAGGTGACCGGCGATCTCGATCACGATTTCACCGCCCTTATGATCCCCCACCACCAGGCCGCGGTGGATATGGCCAACACCTATCTGGAAAGCGGCGCCGATCCGGAACTGCGCCGACTGGCGCAACATATTGTGGAGACCCAGCAGCAGGAGATTCGCCAGATGCGGGCCTATGGTGGAACACCGGCATCCGCGTCCTCGGCCCACGCCCATTGAGGCCCCCGATGGAACCCGCCGCCGGCGTCTTGGGACCGAACCTGAGGAATGTCGATTCGCGCCCACGACGGCGCCGGTCTTGACGACAGTCGCGCCTGAAGCCCGCCGTCGGTCTGGACCTCGGCGCCGGCTCCAGGGACGCGCGACGCTCAGCCCGACAGGCCGGCGAGAGGATCGACGCCGATCAGCCGGGGATGGAGCAGGATCAGGGTCCCGTAACAGACCAGGCCGGCCAGACCGCGCCACAGATCCGAGGGTCGAAAAAGGCTCAGGAACGGGGTGTCCCGGGTCGCTCTTCGCATGTCGCGCCACAGGTTTAGGCGTCTTGCGCCCTCGCGACGATCAATCATGGTCTGGCCGATTAGGGCCATGGCGCCGAGCAGCCCGAAGAGCGCGACATGGGCCAGATCGCCATTGGCGACGAGATGGGCCAGGGCCCACAAGGCCAGGGCCGTCAGGATGGGGTGGCGGATCCACCGGGTCAGGCCGGGGCGGGTCGGGTCGAAAGGCGCTGGGCCGCCGCCGCCTCCGAAGGAGAAGGGATTGGGCCGTCCGAGCGTCAAGGCGAGGATCAGAACCGCCGCGGCCATCGCCCCGAGGACCAAGAGGTTCTGCCAGGGGGCCCAGGGCCAGATCATCAGGCGCGGCGCCCGGTTCGTCGCCATAATCAACCAGGCCAGAAGGCCCAGAGACAGAACCGAATAGATCCAAGTGAACCCCGTCTGTCCAAGCATCCGCTTCAGAGGCGCCCGAAGCCTCGGTCGAAGCGGTGCCCAGTGCGCGATGAAGAACGCCGCCAGGGCGGCGATGAACTCAATCCAATCCACGACAGGCTCCTGATCGAAGTCCGGGATCGGGCTCGGTCCGGCCCGTACGGGTCAGGCCGGGCCCCATTCCATCTCCTCATCCGTCACCTGCAGCCCGGAGTCCAGACAACCTGTGGACCGAAAAGCCTGAAGCCGCGACGGACCGGCGCCTTCCTGTTCCAGGTCCTCGCGCAGACGGTCGAGACGCGACGCCGGATGCAGCCGAGGGTGGATCGTGGTGCGCAGATCGTGGGGTTTTCCACTATCCAACAGCAGCTGCAGGCTGGCGCGGGCGCGACGGCCGCTGCCGCGGGCGCGGGTCAGGTCGTCATAGTCGTCGAAGGCGGTCTTGACGTCGAAACCCACCCAATCCACCAGCGGCAGAACCCGCGCCAACCGCGACGGATAGGCGCCGCCGGTGTGCAGGCCGATGCGGAAGCCCAGAGATCGAACCTGGACGACGGCCTCGACCAGGCCTTTCTGCAATGTGGGTTCGCCGCCGCTGAAGACGACGGCGTCCAGCAGGCCGCGCCGACGACGCAGAAACTCGAGCGTCGCCGGCCAGGACAGAAGGGCGGCGCCTCTGACGGGCAGGAGGTGGGGATTGTGGCAGTAGCCGCAGCGCCAGGGACACCCCTGGCAAAAGACCGTCGCCGCCAACTGACCGGGCCAGTCGCAGACCGACAGAGGCTCGAACCCGCCGACGAGCAGCTCACTCAAGACCGGCGGCCCGTTCGCTGAAATAGAGACGCTCGCGGAACTCGCCCTTCTTGCCGAGATTGAACGACGAAACGGGGCGGTGATAGCCCATCACCCGCGTCCATACCTCGCAGGGTTGACGCTCGCTCTGGGGAATACGGTCCGCAGCTGAGGCGGGACGGTTCTGAGACATGATAAGCTCCTGGCTTTCGAAGGGGACAGCGTCAGGCGGCCGCGCGGGCGCGACGGGCCAAGATCACTTCGTCGCATTTGGGGCAGAACGGGTGCTCGCCGGCGAGGTAGCCGTGCGTGGGGCAGATGGAATAGGTCGGGGTGACGGTGATGTAAGGCAGGCGGAAATTGGCCAGGGCGCGCTGGACGAGTTTGCGACAGGCCTCGGCGCTGGAAAGGCGCGCGCCCATATACAGGTGGAGCACCGTGCCGCCGGTGTATTTGGACTGCAGGATCTGTTGGCGGTCCAGAGCCTCGAACGGGTCGTCGGTGTAGCCGACCGGAAGCTGGCTCGAGTTGGTGTAATAGGGGTTTTCGGGCGTTCCGGCCTGGAGGATGTCGGGCCAACGACTCCGGTCTTCCTTGGCGAAACGATAGGTGGCGCCCTCGGCCGGCGTGGCTTCCAGATTGTACATGTGGCCGGTCTCGTCCTGGAAGGCGAGGATCCGGGCGCGCACATGGTCCAAAAGCCGCTCGGCCAGGGCGTGGCCCGCCGGGGTGGTGACGTCCTCCACGTCGTCGGTGAAGTTTCGGATCATCTCGTTGATCCCGTTCACCCCCAGGGTCGAGAAGTGGTTTCGCAGCGTGCCCAGATAACGCCGCGTGTAGGGAAACAGGCCGTCGTCCATCAGGCGCTGGATCTCCGTGCGCTTGATCTCCAGACTGTCGCGGCCCAGGTCCAGCAGCCGGTCGAGATCGGCCAGAAGCGCGGCCTCGTCGCCCTTGCGCCTGTAGCCGAGCCGGGCGCAGTTGATGGTGACGACCCCGAGCGACCCGGTCTGTTCGGCGCTCCCGAACAGACCGTTGCCGCGCTTGAGCAATTCCGTCAGGTCGAGCTGAAGTCGGCAGCACATGGACCGGACCATGTGCGGCTTGAGATCGGAGTTCAGGAAATTCTGAAAATAGGGCAGGCCGTATTTGGCCGTCATGGCGAACAGCCGTTCGGCGTTCTCGTGATCCCAGGGAAAGTCCGGCGTGATGTTGTAGGTCGGGATGGGGAAGGTGAAGGCGCGGCCCAGGGCGTCGCCTTCGCTCATGACCTCGATGAAGGCGCGGTTGATCATGTCCATCTCCGGCTGGAGGTCGCCATAGGCGAAGGGCATGGC
>NCED01000113.1 GCA_002280485.1 Caulobacterales bacterium 32-69-10 | reverse complement strand
CGAATATTTCGCCCACGACGACCGCGCCCACGCCCTGGTCGGCGAACGCACCGGCAAGCGGTTCACCCTGGGCCGCAAGGTCGAGGTCAAGCTGATGGAGGCCACCCCCGTCACCGGCGGCCTGGTGTTCGAAATGCTCAGCGAGCCCGAGGCCCGCGATCCCAACGCCCCGGCCCCGCGCTATGGCGTCCGGGGACGCGGCGGCGACGGCCCGCCGATGCGCGGCAAGACCCGGCCGGGCGGTCCCAAGCCAGCAAAGGGCGGCAGGCCCTCAGGCGGGCTGAAGGGCGTGCGCAAGGGCAAGCGGAAGTAGTCGCCCATGGTCCCGGCGGAAACATTGTCAGCGCTCGTCCGCCTGAACGCGACGGAACGGGAACTGCTGCTTCTGCTGGGGCGAGGCCATACCGCCAAGTCCATTGCGACAACGAGGGGCCTCTCCGTCGCCGCAGTGAACGAGCGGTTCCGCTCCGCCCGACGCAAGACCGGCCTCGCCAGCAGTCGCGAGATCGCCCGGCTGCTGGTCGCCCAAGAAAATCGTGACGATTTAATCGATCTGGCTGCCGCCCCGAACCAAACCGCAAGCCTTCCTCGTCCCGACGCGCCGCCCTCCGGCCGCGCGTTCTTCACCAGACGATGGAGACTGATCGTGATTACCGCCGCCCTGCTGACCGCCGGCTTGCTGGCCTATCAGACCGCCACGCCGCCGGTCGCCTCGCCCCAGACATCACCCGGCGTCGGCCCCGTCGCAGAAATCCTCGCGGGTACGCCGGCTTCGCCCGATATCGCCACGCTTCACGCCGAGGCGGCCGCGCTCTCGACCGACCAAGCCTGGTCCTCCGCCGCTGAACAGACCTTGTCTCAGCGCTATCACGCCCTCCCCGGCTTCAAGGAAAGCGTCGAGGTCCTCAGCGTGACCTGCGCCGCGACCCTGTGCGAGGTCGCCGGCAAGGCGCGCGCCGACATCTCCAGCGACGAGATGAATGCCTTTATGGAGGGCGTTCAGGGGCTGGACAGATCAGAGCCGCGCCTGCCGCTGGACGCCGTCGTCCACCACTTCAGCTCCACCAACGGACCATCCTCTTCCGCCGTATTCGCCTCCTACTGGCGTCGAAAGACCTGACACGCATCGGGGCGGCGGGTGCGGCTTGCCCGCCCTGCCGTCTCGGTCCATTGAACCTGTCATGCCGACCGCCCCCTTCGACGCCGCCCAGGATCTGGCCGACGCCCCTCACGTCGGCGGCGCTCAACGGCCCAAGGACGCGGCGACCCTGATCCTGACGCGGGGCGGGTCGCGGCCCGAGGTGCTGATGGGAAGACGGGCGCCGGGGCATGTCTTCATGGCGTCGAAGTGGGTGTTTCCAGGCGGGCGGATCGACCGAGCGGACTTCAGCGCCGCCTCAACGGGCGATTTGACGCCCGACGTCGCGCGGCGGCTGGAGGCCGAGGTTCCCGCCCGCCGCGCTCGCGCTCTGGCCCTGACGGCCGTGCGGGAGACGTTCGAAGAAACCGGCCTGATCCTGGGGCGCGCCTCACCCTCCGCCAGCGTCGCGGGGCCGTGGCGCGAATATCGACAGGCGGGCGCCCTGCCCGACCTGTCGGTCCTGTCCTACATCGCCCGCGCCGTCACGCCGCCCGGCCGCACACGCCGTTTCGACGCCCGTTTCTTCATGGCGCCGGCCGAAGCGCTTATGACGCCGGAACCCACCGCCGGATCGGGCGAACTGGACGAGATCGCCTGGCTGCCGCTGGAAGACGCCCGCGCCCTGGACCTGCCCGCCATC
>NCED01000064.1 GCA_002280485.1 Caulobacterales bacterium 32-69-10 | reverse complement strand
AGTCCGTTCCCGGCGGCGTCGGCGGCGTGACGGTCTTTCTGGTCACCGCCGACGGGATCATCCTGGCCGACCCCCTGAACGTTCAGTTCTCGGAGTGGCTGAAGGCCGAGTTGGCCAAGCGCTTCCCGGGCAAGCCGGTGAAGTTCGTGCTTCAGACCCACTACCACTGGGACCATGCCCGCGGCGGCAAGGTCTTCCCCGACGCCAAGGTCGTGGCGCACGAGCAGCTGACCCGCAACCTCGACGGGCCGATCGCCCAGGCGCCGCCGCCGGGCGAGGGCACCGACACCAACGGCGACGACCGCCTGGACAAGACCGAGGCCATGACCGGGACCCTGGCCCAGTTCGACCGGCTGGACCTCAATCACGACGGCTTCCTGACCCAGGCCGAGATGCACGTGGACGTCCGCCGGCCCGACATCACCTTCAAGGACCGCTATGTCCTGAACGAGGGCGGCGAGCGGGTCGAGCTGGTCTATGCCGACAACCGGCACAGCAAGGACATGTTCGACGTCTACTTCCCCAAACAAAAGGTCCTGTTCGCCAACGACTACGTCTGGCCGAACCGGATGTGCTGCGGCTCCAACTTCGACCGCCGTCCGCCCTCGGTCTGGATCGCGTCGCTCAAGAAGCTCGAGGCTCTGGATTTCGACACCATCGTCGCCAGTCACTGGGAGCAGGGGACCAAGGCCGACGTGATCCGGGTCCGCGAATACCTGGAAGACCTCCAAGCCGCCGTGGCCGCGGGCATCGCCCAGGGCAGGACCGCCGACGAACTGGCCGCCCAGGTCAAGCTCGACAAGTACAAGGACTTCACCGGCTACGAGCAGCAATTGCCCGTGATGGTCCGCTCGGCCTATGTGGCCATGACCCGGTACGCACAGAAGTAGGGCGGCCGGATTCTCCCGGAGCGATAACGGTGCTGCGTGCTTCGAGACGCCGGATTTCATCCGGCTCCTCAGCATGACGAGCGTGGTGAGCTGCAAAAACCTTCGTCATGCTGAGGAGCGCGAGCGCAGCTTGCGCGTCTCGAAGCACGCAGGAATCGCGCAACAGCCTTGGGGGAGAACGGCTGACCCCGCAGCAAAAGCTTTATATTCGAGTCACGCAGATGAGATGAGAATCGCCCACAGACCTCCCGTGCGCTCGGGGGAGGATCATTGTGGCGAATATCCTGGCTCTGCCGCTTATGCTGGCGGCTATTGCTCAACCGTCCTTGCAGAAGATTACCTATACCTCGCCGCCGCCCCAGGCCTTGAGCCAGGCGGCGGAAGAGGCGGTCCGGCCTAAGGCCCAGCCCAGCCTCGCCGCCCGCGAACTGGTGGTGATGAGCTATAACGTCCACGGCCTGCCCTGGCCCCTGGCGGAGCGGCGGCGCGGGGCGATCCGCACCATCGGCCGCGAACTGGCCGCCCTGCGCGCCGAGGGCAAGGCGCCCGACATCGTGTTGATCCAGGAGAACTTCGTCGATCCGGAAGAACTGGTCCGCGCCGCCGGCTACCGCTACTGGGCCGCCGGCCCAAGCCGCCGCGCCCGCCCGTCCGAGCGGCTGCCCGCCGGCGGCTTCGCCCGCACCCGCTACCTCGTCTCCGGCGAGGGCTGGGGCAAACTGACAGGGTCCGGCCTCTACGTTCTCAGCGACTATCCGATCACGGACGTTATGGTCGACGCCTACCGCTACTGCGCCGGCTTCGACTGCCTGGCGAACAAGGGCGCGATGATGGTCCACATCGACGTGCCGGGACTGCCCGAAGGCCTCGACGTCGTGAACACCCACATGAACGCGCGCAAGGCGGCCAAGGTGCCCAAGTCGCGCTCTCTCAGGGCCCACCACCTGCAGACCGAGGCGCTGAACCGCTTCATCGCCCGCGCTCGCACCCCCGATGCGCCCCTGCTCGTCGGCGGCGACTTCAACGTCAAGAACGACCCGGACCGCTACTACTACAAGGCCGAGGTCCGCCCCTTCACCGTCGTCAGCGAGTTCTGCAAGGACGAGCTCAACGACTGCCGTTCGGGCCCCGCCATCGACCAGCCCCGCCCCTGGCTCGCCAGCCAGGACCTGCAGGCCTTCGCCGCCGCCGGCCCGGTCAGCATCCGCCCCGTCGAGGCGCGGACGCTCTTCGACGGGACATCATACGCCCGGCTGTCGGACCACGACGGCTACGTGGTCCGCTACCGCCTGGGATGGCGCACCGCCGGAAACTAGAACTCCAGGATGCTCGTGAAGCCGCCGTAGATCATCCGCTTGCCGTCGAAGGGCGACTTGTCCATCCACGCCTTCAGCCGCTCGTCCTTCATCACCTTCTCGTTCACCTCGTCGCGCTTCTCACGCGAGGGATAGGTGATCCACGAGAACACCACCGTCTCGTCCTCCTTGGCCTGCACGGCCCGGGGAAACGAGGTCAGTTCGCCGTAGGGCACGTCGTCGGCGACGCATTCCACATAGGTCAGGGCGCCGAACTCCATCCAGATCTTGCCGCAGGCCTCGGACATAGCCTTGTAGGCGTCGATCTTGTCCTTGGGCACCGCGACCACGAAACCATCCACGTACATGGCGACACTCCTCCTGGTGACTGGTCGCGGGCAGCAGGGCGTGGACTTAGCCTCGATCGGGACCAGCGGTCTGGAGCGTATCGAAGTGCTGCGACGCGGCGTAATAGCCGGGGTGATAGGGGCGCGTCCCCGGAGCGCCGTTGTCGCCTCCGCCCGCGGCCAGCCCGGCCTTGTGGAAGGCCTCGACCATGGCCCGGTCGGCGGCCTGGAAGGCCAGGTGGACGCGCCCGGTCAGCGCGCCTAGCGCCGCCTGGCTGTCGGCGGTGGAGACGAACAGCTCGTCGGTCCAGAAGAAGTCCGGCCCTTCACCGCCGATGGAAAGGTTCAACGCGCCGAGCACCGCCTCGTAGAAGCGGCGGCTGGCGGCCAGGTCCGCCACCACCAGCTGCAGATGGTCGATCAGGCGCCCGCGATGCAACTGTTGCGCTTCCATTGCGCTTCTCCCGTCCGATAGGTTTGCCCTCGCCATCTCGAAAATGGCTGACCGCGGGATCGGTTCGCAAGCACAGGGAGAAGAAGCGCCGATGACGGTTCGTGTCCTTTCCGCCGCCGACCGCACCCCGGTCCCGTGGAAAAACGGCGGGGGCCTGACCCGCGAGATCGCCGCCTATCCGCCGGGCGCCGGCATGGGCGATTTCGAGTGGCGCGTCTCCGCCGCCGAAGTCGCGTCCGACGGCGCCTTCTCCCGTTTCGAGGGCGTCGACCGCGTCATCACCGTGCTGTCCGGGGCCGGCCTGGACCTCGCCGTCGCGGGCGAGCCGGTGCGCCTGACCCCGCAGTCCGAGCCCTTCGCCTTCCCCGGCGACGCCGTCGTCTTCGCCCATGTCCTGGCCGGTCCGGTCAGCGACCTCAACGTCATGGTCCGCCGCGGCCTGTGGCGCGCCGATGTCGAGCGCCTGGAGATCGAGGCGACGGTGAACCTGACCAGCGACGCCGACGCCTGCCTGATCCTGGCCGAACACCCGCTCAGCCTGTCCGGCCTCGTCGCCCTGGAGCCCGGCGACGTCGTCCGCATCGAGCGCGGCGACACCGTCAAGCTGCTGCCCCGCGCCGGCGCGGCGTCGGTGCTGGTGATCGAGCTGACGCGGATTTGAAGCTCCACCCCTCCTCATCCTGAGGCGCCCGTGCAGCGGGCCTCGAAGGACCAAGCTGAGCAACAAGGATCGCTTAACCCTAACCCGCGAAAAGGAGTTTTGGGCGTCGAACGCGCCCGTGGTCGCCGTGAAGGCTCTCGAAAGAAGCGAGATCCATGTCTGTCGCTTACCAGCCGCACGCTTTTGCGCGTACCGACCGTTCGTGGCTCGGCCTTTGGTGGTGGACCACAGACCGCTGGCTGCTGGGCGCCACCGCTCTCCTGATCGGCCTCGGGGTCATGCTCTCCTTCGGATCGAGCCCGGCCGCCGCGGCGCGCATCGGCCTGTCCGATCCCTTCCATTTCGCCATCCGCCAGTGCGCCTTCGGGGCCGTCGCCGCCGTCATTCTTGTGGCCGTCTCGGCCCTGTCGCCAAAAGGCATCCGACGCCTGGCCCTGTTCACCTATGTCGTGGCCATCGTCATCATGATGATGCTGCCGGTGGTCGGCCACTCGGCCAAGGGCGCGGCCCGCTGGCTGCAGCTTGGCGGCTTCTCGCTGCAGCCGTCCGAGTTCATGAAGCCGGCCCTGATCGTCCTGGCCTCGTGGATGTTCGCCGAGGCCCAGAAGGGGGAGGGGGTTCCCGGGGTCTCCATCGCCTTCGGCCTCTATGGCCTCGCCGTGGCCCTGCTGCTGCTGCAGCCCGACGTGGGCCAGACCGTGCTGATCACCATCGCCTTCGGGGCCGCCTTCTTCATGGCCGGGGTGCCCTTCGCCTGGATGGTGCGCCTCGGGGCGGTGGCCATCGCCGGCTTCGTCGGCATCTACTTCGCTTTCGGCCACGTGGCGGCGCGCTTCCACAAGTTCCTGTCGCCGGACAAGGCCGACACCCACCAGATCGACCGCGCCGCCGAGGCCATCGCCGCCGGCGGCCTGTTCGGGCGCGGGCCGGGCGAAGGGGTGATGAAGCGCCACGTGCCCGACCTGCACACCGACTTCATCTACTCGGTCGCCGCCGAGGAGTTCGGCCTGATGTTCTCCCTGGCCCTGATCGGCCTGTTCGCCTTCGTCATGCTGCGCGGGCTCTACAAGAGCATGAAGCTCACCGACTCCTTCGAGCAGGTGGCCGCCTCCGGCCTGTTCGTGCTGGTGGGCCAGCAGGCCTTCATCAATGTGGCGGTGAACTTGAACATGATCCCCACCAAGGGCATGACCTTGCCGTTCATTTCCTATGGAGGCTCGTCCATGCTGGCGATGGGGCTGACGCTCGGGATGGCGCTGGCGCTGACGCGCCGCCGCCCCGGCGCCTACCTCGCGCCGGAGGGCCTCTCCAGCGCAGGGGCTCAGCTTGGCTAAACTCGCAGTGGTGGCGGCCGGGGGCACCGGCGGCCATCTGTTTCCGGCCGAGGCGCTGGCGCGCACCCTGCAGGCGCGGGGCTGGCGCGTGGTGCTGGCCACCGACGAGCGCGGCGCCCAGTACGCCAGGGACTTCCCCGCCGAGGAGCGCATTGCGCTCGAGGCCGCGACCTTCAAGTCCGGGGACGTCGTGGGCATGGCCCGGGCCGGCCTGCGCATCATGGCCGGGATCATGGGGGCCCGTCAGGCCTTTCGCCGGCTGAAGCCCCATGTGGTGGTCGGCTTCGGCGGCTATCCGTCCCTGCCGTCGATCCTAGCCGCCTCGGCCGTCGGCGCGCCCACCGTCATCCACGAGCAGAACGCGGTGCTTGGCCGGGTGAACCGCTTCGTCGCCTCGCAGGTGGGCGCCGTGGCCTGCGCCTTCCCGACCCTGGAGAAGGCGACCCCCGAGGTGAAGGCCAAGGTGCATGTGGTCGGCAATCCCGTCCGCGCCGAGATCCGCGCCCTCTACGACCACCCCTACACCGCCCCGGACCAGACGGTTCGCATCCTGGTCACCGGCGGCAGCCAGGGCGCGCGCCTGCTGTCCGAACTGGTGCCCGACGCCATCGCCCTGCTGCCCGAGGACATCCGCATCCGGCTGAAGGTCGAGCAGCAGACCCGGCTGGAATCGATGGAGACCGCCCGCCACACCTATGCCGAGGCGGGGGTGGAGGCCGAGATCGCCCCCTTCTTCCGCGACATGGCCGGCCAGCTGCGCCAGGCGCACCTCGTCATCGGCCGGGCCGGCGCCTCGACCGTCTGCGAGCTGGCCGTGGCCGGCCTGCCCTCGGTGCTGGTGCCCCTGGCCATCGCCGCCGACGACCACCAGCGCTACAACGCCAAGCTGCTGTTCGACGCCGGCGCCGCCGTGGTGGTGCGCGAGGACGAGCTGTCGGCGGTGATGCTGGCCGACGTCCTGGCCGGGCTGATCAACGACCCGGCGGGCCTCGCCGCCCGCGCCGCCGCCGCCCGCAAGGTGGCCCAGCCCGACGCCGCCGAGAAGCTGGCCGACCTGGTGGAGAAGACGGCGCGCTGAGCACCGCGCGCGTGGTGGATTGTCCGAGGGGCGCCCAGGGGTAAGATGGCGTCCCCCTTCCGTCACCCGCCGGTTCCCATGCGCCGCCTGTTCCTCGCCCTGACCTGTTTGTCGGCCCTCGCCGTCGGCGCGTGCGCGACGGGGCCTGCCCCCGGCGCCGCGGCGGCCGCACCTCCGTCCGCCACCGTCGCCGAGCTCGTGCGCGAGATCGACATCCCCTACCAGCAGTTCACCCTGGCGAACGGCCTGCACGTGGTGGTGCACGAGGACCGCAAGGCCCCGGTGGTGGCGGTGTCGGTCTGGTACAACGTGGGCTCGAAGGACGAGCCCGCCGGCAAGAGCGGCTTCGCCCACCTGTTCGAGCACCTGATGTTCAACGGCTCGGAGAACGCGCCCGGCGACTATTTCGAACCCCTGCGCGAGGTCGGCGCGACCGATTTCAACGGCAGCACCTGGTTCGACCGGACCAACTATTTCCAGACCGCGCCTCGCCCGGCGCTGGAGCGGGTGCTGTTCCTGGAAAGCGACCGCATGGGTCATCTCCTCGGCGCCGTCACCCAGGAGAACCTGACCAACCAGATCGGCGTGGTGCAGAACGAGAAGCGCCAGGGCGACAACCAGCCCTACGGGCTGGTCGAATACGCCCAGCTGGCGGCCCTCTTCCCCGAGGGGCACCCCTATCGCCACTCGACCATCGGCTCGATGGCCGACCTCGACGCCGCGACCCTGGACGACGTGAAGGACTGGTTCCGGGCCCGCTACGGCCCGAACAACGCGGTGCTGGTGCTGGCCGGCGACATCTCGGCCGCCGAGGCGCGTCCCCTGGTCGAGAAATATTTCGGCGACATCCCGCGCGGACCGGAGAACCGCCCGGCCCAGGCCTCTGTCCCCACCCTGCCGGCCCCGGTGTCGCAGGTGATGAAGGACCGGGTCGCCACCACCCGCATCTATCGCAACTGGATCGTCCCGGGCCTGCTCGACCCCGAGAGCGTGCCCCTGTCCGTGGCCGCCACGGTGCTCGGCGGCCTGTCGAGCTCGCGGCTCGACAACGAGCTCGTCCGCAAGGACCAGACGGCGGTGCGGGTCTCGGCCGACAACCAGACCTTTCACCGGGTGGGCCTGTTCGAGGTGCAGGTGGACGTGAAGCCCGGGGTGGACGCCGACGCGGTCGCCCGGCGCCTCGACGCCATCATGGCCGACCTGATCGCCAATGGCCCGACGGCGGACGAGGTCCAGCGGGTGGTGATGACCGAGGTCGCCGCCCGCGTCCGCGGCCTCGAACAGGTCGGCGGCGGCGGCGGCAAGGCCGTGGCCCTGGCCGAGGGCGCGCTCTACGCCGACGACCCGGACTTCTTCCGCAAGCGCTTGCTGGCCCTTGGCCGGACGACCCCCGCCGAGGTGCGGCGGGTGATGCAGAAGTGGCTGACGCGGCCCGTCTACGCCCTGACCGTCGTCCCCGGCGAACGGGACGCCTACGAAGAGGCCGCCGCCTCGCGCGGCCAGGCCAGCCAGCGGCCGCGGTTCTACCGGCCGCCGCAGCCGGGCGAGCAGCCCCTGGCGCCCTGGACCGCCGCCGATCCGGCGACCGGCGCGGCCTCGACCGCGCCCGTCCCCCGCCCGGCGCCGCCGATCGGCGTGATCGCCGGCCTGGATTTCCCCGACGTGCAGCGCGCCAGGCTCTCCAACGGCATCGAGGTCGTCTACGCCCGGCGCCAGACCGTGCCGGTGGTGCGGGTGGCGGTGGAGTTCGACGCCGGCGTCGCCGCCGATCCGGCCAGCGCGATCGGGACCCAGTCCCTGATGCTGCGCCTGCTGCCCGAGGGCACGACCACCCGCAACTCGATCCAGATCGCCGAGGCGCAGGAGCGGCTGGGCGCGCAGATCCAGCCGACGGCGTCGCGCGACCGCACGGCCGTGATCATGTCCGCCCTGACCCCCAACCTCGGGCCCTCCCTCGACCTGCTGGCCGACATCATCCGCAACCCCGCCTTCGCCCCGGCGGAGGTGGAGCGCCTGCGCACCCAGCAGCTCGCGGTCATCGCCCAGGAGCTGACCCAGCCGGCCAGCCTGGCCCAGCGCGCCCTGCCGGCTCTGATCTACGGCCCGCAGCATCCCTACGGCCGCCCGCCCAGCGGGACGGGCCGGGCCGAGGTTGTCCGGGCTCTGACCCGCGACGACCTGGTTCGTTTCCACCAGACCTGGCTGCGGCCGGACAACGCGACGATCTTCGCCGTCGGCGACATCGCCCTGGCTGACCTCGTCCCGCAGCTCGAAAGCCGTTTCGGCGCCTGGGCGCCGCCGGCCGTTCCCAAGGGGCGCAAGGACTTCGCGGTCCAGCCTACGGCGCCCCGGCCGCGCATCGTGTTGATCGACCGGCCGCAGTCGCCGCAGTCCTACATCTACGGCGGCCAGGTGCTGCCCGTGCGCGGGGCCGACGACACCCTGGACCTGCGCGCCGCCAATGAGATGCTCGGCGGCAACTTCCTGTCGCGGATCAACATGGACCTGCGCGAGACCAAGGGCTGGTCCTACGGCGCCCGCAGCACCGTCGACCTGTTCGAGGACCGCGCCGCCCTGACCGTCACCGCCCCGGTGCAGGCGGACAAGACCGGTCCGGCTGTCCAGGCGCTGATGGACCAGATGAGCGGCTTCCTCACCACCAAGGGCCTGACTCCTCCGGAGCTTCAGCAGGTGATCAACGCCAACACCCGCCAGCTGGCCGGCCAGTTCGAGACCTCGGGCGCCGTGCTGGGCGCCCTGCGCAGCAACGCCCTCCTGGGACGCCCCGACGACTATTGGGAGCGGGTGGCCGATCGCTACCGGACCATGACCACCCAGCAGCTCGACGCCGCCGCCCGCAAGGTGATCGACCCGTCGAAGATGGTCTGGGTCGTCGTCGGCGACGCGGCCACGGTTCGCCCGCAGCTGCAGAGCCTGGGACTTGCCGTGGAGGACGCCCGGCCCGAGTGAGGCGGACCCGGACCATGCCCACCGGTGACACCGAGGCCGCCAAGCCTGGAGCGCGCCCCCTGGATGCGGTGGCGCACTTCAATCTGGCCAGCGCCCTGCAGAACCAGGGGCGCCTCGACGAGGCGATCCTGCATTTTCAGCAGGCGCTGGCGCTGAGGCCGGACCTGGCCGAGGCGCACAACAACCTCGGCAACATCTTCACCCGCCTGCGGCGCCCGCAGGACGCCGAGGCGAGCTTCGCCCAGGCGCTGCTGATCCGGCCCGGCTACGCCAACGCCCACAACAACCTCGGCCTTCTGCTGCAGGGCCTCGGACGGGCCGAGGAGGCGGCGGAGCGTTTCGGCCGCGCCGTCGCCATCGACCCCGCCTTCGCGGCGGCTCAGTTCAATCTGGCCAACACCCTGCAGGGGCTGAAGCGGTTCGACGAGGCGGAGGCGGCCTATCGAAGCGCCATCGCCACAAGCCCCGGCTTCGCCGCCGCCTTCCTCAATCTCGGCAACCTCCTGGCCGCCCGGGGCCGCCTTGCCGAGGCCGAAGCCAGCTATCGCAGCGCCCTGGAGGCCGATCCCGCTCTGGCCGCGGCGCACAACAACCTCGGCGGCGTGCTGAGGCGGCGGGGGCAGGCCGCGGCCGCGGAAGAGCATTATCGGCGCGCCCTCGACCTGCGGCCGGACTACCGCGACGCCCTGAACCAGCTCGGCGACCTGCTGCTCAGCCTCGGCCGGCTGGACGAGGCTGAGGCGAGCTATCGCTGCAGCATCGCGGTCGAACCCCAGGCCGCCGGCGCTCATGCCGGCTTGGCCGCGGTCCTCAACAGCCTGGGCCGGCTGGAGGCGGCCGAGCAGAGCTATGAGCGCGCCGTCGCCCTGAGGCCCGATTTCATGGCCGCCCACAGCAGCCTGCTGTTCCTGCGCCAGTACATGCCGGCCTACACGCCGGCCCAGCGTCTGGCCGACGCGCGGCGCTTTGGCGAGCGGGCGAGCCGCATGGCCGCCGCGGGGCGGTTTTCGTCCTGGACCTGCGAGCCCGCGCCGCAGCGCCTGCGGGTCGGGCTTGTCTCGGGGGACTTCCATGACCACCCGGTCGGCTTTTTCCTCGAGGGGGTCCTGCGCGCGCTCGATCCGGTCCGGATCGAGCTGTTCGCCTATCCGACCGTCAATGTCGTCTCAGCCCTGACCCGCCGGATCAGGCCGTTCTTCGCAGCCTGGCGCCCCCTGACCGGCCTCGACGACGAAGCGGCGGCAGGCCTGATCCGGGCGGACGGGATCCACCTCCTCATCGACCTGTCCGGCCACACCGCGTCCAATCGGCTCCCCCTGTTCGCCTGGAAGCCGGCCCCGGTGCAGGCGACCTGGATCGGCTATTTCGCCACCACCGGCGTTGCCGAGATCGACTACGTCCTCACCGACGGCCACCTCCTTCCGCCGCAGGACGAGGACCAGTTCACCGAAAAGCCCTGGCGGCTGCCGGGCATGGGCTGCCTGACGCCGCCGTCCCAGACCGTTGAGCCGAACGCCCTGCCGTGCCGGGCGGGCGAGGCCTTCACCTTCGGCTGCTTCAACAACCTCAGGAAGGTGACCGACGAGGTCGTGGCCCTGTGGTCGAAGATCCTGCTGGCCGCCCCTGGATCACGCCTGTTCCTGAAAGCCCCGCAACTGGGCCGGCCCATGGTGGTGGAAGAGACGCTCAGGCGCTTCGCGGCCCACGGCGTCCCCGCCGACAGGCTGCTGCTGGAGGGGCCGTCGCCCC
>NCED01000112.1 GCA_002280485.1 Caulobacterales bacterium 32-69-10 | reverse complement strand
ACGTCCTTGTCCGGATCGAGCCCGCAGGCCAGCCATGAGCTCGCCTATGCTGTCGAAGCCCTCCCGGCGCGCCACAGGGCCCAGCCGGGTTTCCAGCAGATAGTCCTTGGCCGGGTCCACCTTCTGGCCCGACCGTGCAGCGCAGAGCTGGGCGACGAGTTCACGGTCCTCGGGCTTCATGCCAGACCCGCCTGGGCGAACTTGGCCGCCACGATCTCGCTGTCGAAAGGCTTCATGATGTATTCGTCCGCGCCGCTCTCCAGCGCCTCGCGGATGGCGCCGACCTCATTCTCGACCGTGCAGAAGATCACCTTGGGGGCCTTGCCCCCCGGCTCCATGCGCAGGCCGCGGAGGAATTCCAGCCCGTTCATCACCGGCATGTTCCAGTCGAGCAGCACGACCTCGGGCATCGTGCTGCGGCACCATGCCAAGGCCTCGGCCCCGTCGGCCGCCTCGGCCACATCGAAGCCGAGGTCCTCCAGGATCCGGCGGGCGACCTTTCGGATCACCCGGCTGTCATCGACGATGAGGCAGGTCCTCAACCGAACACTCCCAAACTGAGGCCTCCTGTTTTCGGGCCTGCTGGTTAAGGAGCCGTTTGAATTCGGCAGATCAGTGAAGGCCGAGGCCCGATTTGAGCTTAGAGACCCGGGAGGGTTGCAGCGAAGGTCACCTTCTCCTCGCCCGCCTCGACGAAGATCTTGCCCCCCGCCTCAACGACGAACAGGTGCACATAGTAGGCCTGCACCCAGTGGCCATGCAGGGCCCCGTCTGGTAGCGGCTCGCCCCTCAGTCCAGCCGCCACCTCCGGGCGCAGCCTGGCCTTGGCGCCGCTAGCCTCTGCGACAATCACGGTGGCCGCCCCATCGCGGGCGGCCTTCAGTCGTGCGCGCCCACCCAGGGGCAGGGCGGCGCCCGCCATTTGGGCGATGTTGAGCACGGCGCGCGCTGAAGCCTTGTCCAGGCTCTGGGCCTCCACCGCCCAGTCAGCCAGTTTCCGGCCCGACGCCGCGATCAGGCCCATGGCGTCCTCGCGCATGTCCTGAGCGTCGGGGTCCTCAAGCAGGTCGAGGCCCGAGACGATAGCGCTCACCGGGCTGATGAAGTCATGGCACATGCGCGCGGCCAGGAAGGCGGCGATCTGGGCCGCGCTCTCGGCTGGGGCGGAGGCGGAGGTGGGCGTCGAGGAGGCGGAGACAGCGTCAGTCATTCCGCCGAGATTGGCGTGATTGGCCCTGGCTGAACAGGGCCTCTAGATGGCCTTTTCGAAGGTCCACGGGGCCCGGGGCGGCGACAGACGCGCCGGCGTCACCTCGGCCGTCGGAGTCTGGGCCGCAAAGCTCCGCCCGGCCGGCCCATGGGTGAGGCTCACAGCCAGATAGCCGGTGAATCCGACGAAGAAGGCGAAGACCCCGATCAGAAGGAACGGCCGCAGGGGGGCGACGGCGCTGACTGTTCTCGTGTCCATGTAGCCCTAACCCACTACCTGGACGGAAGGTTGCAACGTCCATACGCGCAAACCGCGCCAAGACTGTATGCGACGGCGTTTTGGGTTCATAAGCGGACCAGAAACATCAACGCCGCAGATTGCAGGAGGCGCGTCATGGCTCTGGACTCCGGAGTGGCTCAGAAGACTTTTCGCTGGGAGGACCCTCTCGATCTCGCCGCCCGGCTCTCCGAGGACGAGCGCATGGTGTGGGAGTCCGCGCGGTCCTATTGCCGCGACAAGCTGCTGCCCCGGGTGGTTTCGGCCTATGCCGAGGAGCGCTTCGACCGCGAGATCATGCACGAGATGGGCGCGCTCGGCTTCCTCGGCCCCACCATCCCCTGATCGCCCGGGAAGTCGAGGCGATTGATTCCGGCTACCGCTCGGCCATGAGCGTGCAGTCCTCCCTGGTCATGTATCCGATCTACGCCTTCGGCTCTGAAGCCCAGAAGCAGAAGTATCTTCCGGGCATGGCCAAGGGCGACATCATCGGCTGCTTTGGCCTGACTGAGGCCGACGGCGGCTCTGACCCGGCCTCCATGCGCACCGTGGCCAAGAAGGTCGACGGCGGCTTCGTGCTGAACGGCGCCAAGATGTGGATCACCAACAGCCCGATCAGCGACGTGGCCCTGGTCTGGGCCAAGCTTGATGGGGTGATCCGCGGCTTCCTGGTGGACCGCGGGTCCGAGGGCCTGACGACGCCCAAGATCAACAACAAGCTGTCCCTGCGCGCGTCGGTCACCGGCGAGATCGCGCTGGCTGACGTCTTCGTGCCTGAAGATCAGATGCTGCCCGGGGTTTCGGGGCTGCGCGGCCCCTTCTCCTGCCTGAACAAGGCCCGCTACGGCATCGCCTGGGGGGCCATGGGGGCGGCGGAGTTCTGCCTGCACGCCAGCCGGGACTATGTGTCCAGCCGCCAGGTGTTCGGCAAGCCGCTGGCCGCGCGCCAGCTGGTCCAGAAGAAGCTGGCGGACATGCAGACGGAGATTGCGCTGGGCTTCGAGGGCGCCCTGGCGCTGGGCCGACTGATCGATGAAGGCGCCTGGGTGCCGGAGGCCATCAGCCTGATGAAGCGCAACAACTGCGGCAAGGCTCTGGCCATCGCCCGGGAGGCCCGCGACATCCACGGCGGCAACGGCATCAGCGGCGAATACCATGTGATGCGGCACGCGGCGAACCTGGAGACGGTCAATACCTATGAGGGCGCCCACGACGTGCACGCCCTTATACTTGGCCGGGCGATCACCGGCGAGAATGCGTTCTAGTCATCCAGCTGGCCACAGCCCCCTTCGGCCCCGGAGCATGGGTCACTGACGCTCCGGGCGCCGTAGGGGGGACCCTGAACGGTGGTTGATAGTAGACCCTCAAAGGGCGCCAGATCTTCTGGTTCAGAAGTTCAATGATCGCCGCCACCGTGACGCGAAAAAGCCGCCGGACGTGGTGTGTCAGGCGGCTTTTTGTGTGTTTGGGTGCGGGGACAGGATTTGAACCTGTGACCTTCAGGTTATGAGCCTGACGAGCTACCGGGCTGCTCCACCCCGCGGCAGATGGAATGGCGCTTAGGTGTGCGCCTTGATGTGCTGGCAAGGGAACTGATGAGTTTCATCCGTTTGGTAGACCTGGCGGCGACCTACTCTCCCGCGCCTTAAGACGAAGTACCATCGGCCCAGAGAGGCTTAACGACCGAGTTCGGAATGGGATCGGGTGGGGACCTCTCGGCATAACCACCAGGTCAACGAAACGGATGAGAAAGACATCATTGTCGGCGCTTACGTAGCGCTCATGAGTTCAACTAAGAACGATCAAGCCGATCGAGCGATTAGTACCAGTAAGCTCCATGCCTCACGGCACTTCCACACCTGGCCTATCAACGTGGTGGTCTACCACGGCTCTCGGCGAAGCCTTGTTTTGAGGTTAGTTTCCCGCTTAGATGCTTTCAGCGGTTATCTATTCCACACTTAGCTACCCTGCTGCGCGGCTGGCGCCACGACAGGTCCACCAGAGGTGTGTCCATCCCGGTCCTCTCGTACTAGGGACAGATCCTCTCAAGCTTCGTACACCCACGGCAGATAGGGACCAAACTGTCTCACGACGTTCTGAACCCAGCTCACGTACCACTTTAATCGGCGAACAGCCGAACCCTTGGGACCT
>NCED01000111.1 GCA_002280485.1 Caulobacterales bacterium 32-69-10 | reverse complement strand
CGCGGGCGACCAGGGCGTCGCGCTGGGCGACGTCGAAGGTGCGCAGGGTGCCCGACAGGGTCGCGCTGTCGGGGATGATATTATAGCGGACGCCGGCGTTCAGGGTGGCGATGGTGAAGACCGTCGGGGTGGTGGTCGGGTCGACCGTGCGGGCGGTCAGGGTGTTGACCGTCTCGATCACCTGACCCGCCACCGCGATCACGTCCACGCCGCGCCAGGGCCAGGCGCCGTGGGTCTGTTTGCCCTTCAGCACGATATCGACCCGGTCCGAGGCGGCCATGAAGCCTTCCGGCCGATAGAAGACGCTGCCTGGACGGCCCGGCACGACGTGCAGGCCGAAGATGGCCTCGGGCTTCGGATCGTTCAGCGCGCCCTCGGCGATCATCAGGGCGGCGCCGCCCTTGGGCTCGCCCGGAGGGGCGCCCTCCTCCGCCGGCTGGAAGACGAAGACCACCGTGCCGGCGATCTGGTCTTTCATCCCGGCCAGGACCTGGGCCGCGCCCATCAACATGGCCATATGCATGTCGTGGCCGCAGGCGTGGGCCACGGGCACCGTATTGCCCATGTATGTCCCGGTGGCGGTGGAGGCGAAGTCCAGGCCCGTGGCCTCCTGCACCGGCAGGGCGTCCATGTCGGCGCGCAGGGCCACGACCCGGCCCGGACGGGCGCCGCGCAGGACGCCGACGACGCCGGTCTTGCCGACGCCGGTGCGGACCTCCAGCCCCAAGGCGCGCAGATGGTCGGCGATGACGGCGGCCGAGCGGGTCTCGGCGAAGCCCAGTTCGGGATGCTGGTGGAAGTCGCGGCGCCATTCGACCACCTGGGGCGTCACGCGCTGGACGGCGGCGTCCACGGTCGCCCCATCGACCTGGGCCTGGGCGGCGCCTGCCGCGAGCAGCAGCGTCAGGGTGGAGGCGGCGAACAGGCGGCGCATGTGATCATCCCGTGAAATCGTCAGAGCCGCAGGATGAGGGCGCCCGCCGCGCTTGTGCAACGCCCATCGCTCGGCGACACTCGAATCATGGCCAAGCCGATCAAGAGCACGACGACCGAGTGGCGCGACGTCGTCTTGGTGTGCCGCAAATGCTCCAAGAAGCTGGACGGCGGGTTCGGGCCGGACGGCGATCTGACGCTGAAGAAGGCCCTGCGCAAATGGTGGTGGCGGTCAACGCCGCCCATCCCAAGAAACTGCTGATCATCCCGGCCGGCGCCGACCTGTTCGAGGTCAAGACGCGGCTGGGGCTGGACGACGGCCGGCGGCTGAAGGTGGTCACGCCCGACTGAGGCCTTCCTTCCGGCGCCGAGCCGTGCCAGATCGGCGGAATGGATGATGCGAAAATCGAGAAACGCGCCGGCGTGCGCGCCACCTCCGACCGGCTCTGGGAACTGGTCTCGGACCTGTCGCGCTGGCCCGACTGGAATCCGCACGAGACCGAGGTCGCCGGCGCCATCGCCTTCGGCGGCCAGTTGACGATGACCGAGGCCTTTCCCGACCAGCCGGAGCGCGCGGTCGTGGCCCGCGTCGCCGACTGGCGGCCCTATGTGCGGCTGGTCTGGACCGAGAACCGGGGCTTCCTGTTCCGCACCCTGCGCTACATGGACATCGAGGAGCTGGACAAGGGCAGCTGCATCATCACCTCGGGCCACAGCTTCGCCGGCCTGAGGGGCGAGCTGTTCCATGACAAGCACAGGATCGGCCTGCGCGACGCCCACCAGGCGATCGTGGACGGACTGAAGGCGGCGGCCGAGGTCTGACCTTCAGCCCTTGGCCATCGCATCCATGATGTTCAGGACCGCCGGGCCTAGGATGACGATGAACAGGACCGGCAGGAAGAACAGGATCATCGGCACCGTCAGCTGAGCCGGCAGGGCCGAGGCCTTCTTCTCGGCCGCCGACAGACGCAGCTCGCGATTCTCCTTGGCCATGACCCGCAAGGCCGTGGACAGGGGCGTGCCATAGGTCTCGGCCTGGGTCATCGCCACGGCGACGGATTTGACGCCGGGATGATTGGTGCGCTTGCCCAGGTTCTCATAGGCCATGCGGCGGTCGGGTAGATAGCTGAGTTCGGCCGACAGCAGCGACAGTTCCTCGGCCAGGTCGATGGACGACGTGCCGATCTCCTGGCTGACCTTGGCGATGGCCGCCTCGATCGACATGCCCGCCTCGACGCAGATCAGCAGCAGATCCAGGGCGTCCGGAAACGCATCCATGATCGAGGCGCGGCGCTTGCTGATCCGATTGGTCAGGAACAGGTTGGGCGTATAGAAGCCCGCCACGGCGGCCGCCATACAGGCCGTGACCTTGGTCATCGTGGGCCAGTCCACGACCTTGATAACGAACATGTAGAAGGCGACGATCAGGAAGAAGACGAAGGGCGAGGCGAAGCGGAAGAAGTAGAAGGTGGTCAACGGGCGCGGCCCGCGATAGCCCGCCTGGGCCATCTGTTCCGCCACCTTGGGATCCTCCAGCATCTTGGTCAGGTTCAGCCGGTCCACAACCCGCTTCTTGAAGCCTTGGTCGTCGGTGTGGCGCAGTCCGCCGGGCCCGGCGTGGATGGCCGCGCGTGATCGGCGCTTCAGCTCGTCGCGTCGTTCCGACACCGCCTTCATCCGCTTGTCCAGATTGACCCCGCCGGTCAGGGACGACAGCAGGGTCAGCACGGTGGCGAAGACCAGAACCCCCACGGCGAGGCTGAGCAGGTTCTGCGGATCGGTGATGAAACGGATCAAGGCGTCCATGGTCCCGCCTCAGATCTTGAACGAGATCATGCGCTTCATCACGAAGACGCCGATGCCCATCAGGGCGGCCGCAACCAGCAGCATGAAGTTGCCGCGAATATCGGTGAACAGCGACATCATGTAGCTGGGGCTGGTGATCATCACCATGCCCATGACGACGGGCGGCAGCGAGGCGATGATGCCGGCAGATGACCTTCTCTCCCATCATCCGCCGGGCGCGCAGCACCGTCGACAGATTGCCCAGAGCCTCGGCCAGATTGCCGCCCGTCTTCTGCTGGATGGCGATGACGATGGTGAAGAAGCGCAGCTCCGGCGTCGGCATCTGTTCGAACATCTTGTCCAGCGCCTGCTCCAGCGTCATGCCGACGCCCAGGGCCTCGACCAGTTTCTTGAAGGCCGGGCCGAGGGGGGCCGGGCTCTCGCGGGCGATGATCTTGAAACACTCGTGGATGGGCAGGCCCGACTTGATGCCGCGAACGATCACGTCCACCGCATTGGGAAACTCCAGCGAGAACTTCTTCATCCGGGCCTTGGCCAGGAAGCCGAGCACCCATCGCGGCAGACCCAGGCCGGCGATGATTCCGACGCCCAGGACCAGCAGCACATGGAGACCGAAGGCCAGGGCGGCGACGGCGACCACTAGCCCGACCACGGCGCTGGCGATATAGAACGTCCGTACACTGATGGTTAGCCCGGCCTGCTTCAGCTTGGCGGACACATTGGCCCGCACCTTGCGCTCGCGACGCTCGGCTTCCTGAAGCTGGGCTATGATCTGTTTGCGGCGCGCCTCGGGCGTATTGGCGGCGGCCGCCGCCTTGCGGGCGTTGGCGGCCTTGCGTTGGCCGTCGCCCAGATTCTGGGCCCGCTTGACCGCCTGGTCGGTGGAATCGTCGCCGCCGACGAAGACCCAGCCCAGGCCGCCGATGGTGATGAAGGCCAGGATGGCGGCGAGGATCGGCAGCATCGCCCCTACTCCGCCGCGTCCAGGGCGTCGGCCAGTTCCCGCTCCAGGCCGTAATAGCGGGCGCGGTCCCAGAAGCGCGGGCGGGCGATGCCGGTCGAACGGTGACGGCCCACGACCTTGCCGTGCTCGTCCTCGCCGGTGATGTCGTAGACGAACAGATCCTGGGTCACGATCACGTCGCCCTCCAGCCCGACCACCTCGGTGATGTGGGTGATGCGGCGCGAGCCGTCGCGCAGGCGGGCGGCCTGGATGATGACGTCGACCGAGCCGACGATCATCTCGCGGATGGTCTTGGACGGCAGGCCGTAGCCGCCCATGGTGATCATCGACTCCATCCGGCTGATGGCCTCGCGCGGGGAGTTGGCGTGCAGCGTGCCCATCGAGCCGTCGTGGCCCGTATTCATCGCCTGCAGCAGGTCGAAGGCCTCGGGACCGCGCACCTCGCCGACGATGATCCGTTCGGGGCGCATCCGCAGACAGTTCTTCACCAGGTCGCGCATGGTGATGGTGCCCTGGCCCTCCAGGTTCGGCGGCCGGGTCTCCAGCCGGACGACGTGCGGCTGCTGCAGCTGAAGCTCGGCGGCGTCCTCGCAGGTGATGACCCGCTCGGTCGGGTCGATGAAGGCCGTCAGGGTGTTCAGCAGGGTCGTCTTGCCCGAGCCTGTGCCGCCCGAGATGACGATATTGCAGCGCGAGGCGCCGATGACGCCCAGGACGCGCGCGCCCTCGGGACTGATGGACTTGTAGTCCACCAGATTCTTCATCGTCAGCTTGTCTTTCTTGAACTTCCGGATCGTCAGGGTCGGCCCGTCCAGCGCCAGCGGCGGGGCGATGACGTTGACGCGCGAACCATCAGGCAGGCGGGCGTCGCAGATCGGCGAGCTCTCGTCGACGCGGCGGCCGACCTGGGACACGATCCGCTGGCAGATGTTCATCAGCTGGTTGTTGTCGCGGAACCGGACATTGGTCAGCTGGACCTTGCCGCCGACCTCGATGAAGACCCGGCCGGCGCCATTGACCATGATG
>NCED01000063.1 GCA_002280485.1 Caulobacterales bacterium 32-69-10 | reverse complement strand
AATCGGCCCGACCCCGAGAAGATCTCGACCTACGAATGCGGCTTCAACGCCTTCGACGACGCGCGGATGAAGTTCGACGTGCGATTCTACCTCGTCTCGATCCTGTTCATCATCTTCGACCTGGAAGTGGCCTTCCTGTTCCCGTGGGCGGTCAGCCTCGCCCACATGCCCAAGGACGCCCAGGTCTTCGCCTTCTGGTCGATGATGTGCTTCCTGGGGGTCCTGACGGTGGGCTTCATCTACGAGTGGAAGAAAGGCGCCCTGGAATGGGAGTGACCACAACCACCCCGTCCGGCCTGATCGTACCCGCGGGCGCCGGCGCCCGCTCGGCCGTCGAGGGTTATGATCCCGCCACCCACGATCCGTTCTTCGACCAGCTGTCGGACCAGCTGGCCGACAAGGGCTTCGTGACCGCCGCCCTGGACGACGTCATCACCTGGGCCCGCACGGGCTCGCTGATGTGGATGACCTTCGGTCTCGCCTGCTGCGCGGTCGAGATGATCCAGACCTCCATGCCGCGCTACGACGCCGAGCGCTTCGGCATGGCGCCGCGCGCCAGCCCGCGCCAGTCGGACCTGATGATCGTCGCCGGCACCTTGACCAACAAGATGGCCCCGGCCCTGCGCAAGGTCTACGACCAGATGCCGGAGCCCCGCTACGTCATCTCCATGGGCAGCTGCGCCAACGGCGGCGGCTACTATCACTACAGCTATTCGGTGGTGCGCGGCTGCGACCGCATCGTGCCCGTGGACATCTACATCCCGGGCTGCCCGCCGACGGCCGAGGCCCTGCTCTACGGCCTGCTGATGCTGCAAAAGAAGATCCGCCGCACGGGAGCCATCGACCGGTGAGCGAGCTTCCTCCCCCCAACGTCCCGGTCGCCCCCGGCGCCCAGGCTTTTCCCTATGTCGCCGACGAGGCGCTGCATGCGCTGGGCCAGGCCATCCAGGCCAGCTCCGCCGGCGCGGTGGGCAGCTTCTACGTGGCCTTCAACGAGCTGAACGTCCACGCCCAGGCCAGCCGCATCGTCGAACTCCTGACCACCCTGAGGGACAGCCCGGAGTTCCGCTTCCAGCAGCTGATGGATGTCACCGCGGTCGACTATCCCGACCGTGAGCGCCGCTTCGACGTGGTCTATCACCTGCTGTCCCTGACCCGGAACCAGCGCATCCGCATCTCGGTCGAGACCGACGAGGACACGCCGGTCCCGTCCGCCACCCCGGTCTATCCGTGCGCCGACTGGTTCGAGCGCGAGACCTTCGACATGTTCGGGGTGTTCTTCTCCGGCCACCCGGACCTGCGCCGCATCCTCACCGACTACGGCTTCCACGGCTATCCGCTGCGGAAGGACTTCCCCATGACCGGCTACGTCGAGGTCCGCTACGACGAAGAGCTGAAGCGGGTGGTCTACGAGCCGGTCAAGCTGCCGCAGGAGTTCCGCCAGTTCGACTTCCTCAGCCCGTGGGAAGGCGCCGCCCACGTGCCGGGGCAGGGGGCCAAGTACGTCCTGCCCGGCGACGAGAAGGCCAGCCAGATTCCAGCCGCGGAGGCTAAGAAGTAGATGGCCGACGATATGGAAACCGCCGTGGCCCCCGCGCCCGTGGACGCGCCGGCGACGCCCGCCGTCCTCCCGGAAGAGACCAAGGTCCGCAAGTTCAACATCAACTTCGGGCCCCAGCACCCGGCCGCCCACGGCGTGCTGCGCCTGGTGCTGGAGCTGGACGGGGAAGTGGTCGAGCGGGTCGACCCGCACATCGGCCTGCTCCACCGCGGCACCGAGAAGCTGATGGAGGCCCGCACCTACCTCCAGAACATCCCGTACTTCGACCGCCTCGACTACGTGGCCCCGATGAACCAGGAGCACGCCTTCTGCCTGGCCATCGAGAAGATGGTCGGCATCGAGGTGCCGCGCCGCGGCCAGATCGTCCGCACCCTGTTCTGCGAGATCGGGCGCATCCTCAGCCACATCCTCAACGTCACCACCCAGGCGATGGACGTGGGCGCCCTGACCCCGCCGCTGTGGGGCTTCGAGCAGCGCGAAAAGCTGATGGTGTTCTATGAGCGCGCCTCGGGCGCGCGCCTGCACGCCAACTACTTCCGCCCCGGCGGCGTGCACCAGGACCTGACGCCCGCGCTGATCGCCGACATCGCCGAGTGGTGCGAGACCTTCCCCAAGACCCTCGACGACCTCGACGGCCTGGTCACCCCCAACCGCATCTTCAAGCAGCGCAACGTCGACATCGGCGTGGTGTCGCGCCAGCAGGCCCTGGACTGGGGCTTCTCGGGCGTGATGGTGCGCGGCTCGGGCATCGCCTGGGACCTGCGCAAGAGCCAGCCCTACGATGTCTACGACGAGATGGAATTCGACATTCCCCTCGGCAAGAACGGCGACTGCTACGACCGCTACCTCGTGCGCATGGAAGAGATGCGCCAGTCGGTGAAGATCATGAAGCAGTGCCTGGCCCTGCTCGACACCAACCGGGGCCCGGTCCTGACCGAGGACGGCAAGGTGGCGCCGCCGCGCCGGGGCGAGATGAAGCGTTCGATGGAAGCGCTGATCCACCACTTCAAGCTCTATACCGAGGGCTTCCACGTCCCCGGCGGCCAGGTCTACGCCGCCGTCGAGGCGCCCAAGGGCGAGTTCGGGGTGTTCCTGGTCGCCGACGGCACCAACAAGCCCTACCGCTGCAAGATCCGCGCGCCGGGCTTTGCGCACCTGCAGGCCATGGACTGGATGAACCGCGGCCACATGCTGGCCGACGTGTCGGCCATCCTGGGTTCGCTCGACATCGTGTTCGGGGAGGTCGACCGATGAGCGTCGTTCAGGACGTCGCCCAGGCGCAGCTCGACGCCTACAACGCCCAGGATCTGGACGCCTACTGCGGCTATTTCACCGACGACGTGGTGATCGCCGACGTCGGCGGCGCCGTGTCGAGCACGGGCCTCTCCGCCCTGCGCGAGCGCTACGCCGGCGCCTTCGCCAAGTTCCCCAAGAACAAGGCCACCCTGCTGAACCGCATGGTGCTCGGAAACGCCGTCATCGACCACGAGCGCGTCGACCGCGGCGACGGACAGACCCCGGTGTTCGAGGTCGCGGCCATCTACACCTTCCGTGGCGACAAGATCGCCCGCGTGGATTTCACCAAATGAGCGTGCGCCGCCTAGCCAAGGATCAGCCCGCCAGCTTCGCCTTCTCTCCCGAGACCCTGGAGAAGGCCGAGTGGTGGCTGAAAAAATACCCGGCCGACCGCCGCCAGTCGGGGGTGATCCCGATCCTGTGGCTGGTGCAGAAGCAGGAGGGCTGGGTCTCCGAGCCCGCCATCCGCGCCATCGCCCAGCTGTGCGACATGGCCGTGATCCGGGTGCTGGAGGTCGCGACCTTCTACACCATGTTCCAGCTCGAACCCGTTGGAAAGGCTGCGCTTATCCAGGTCTGCGGCACCACGCCCTGCATGCTGCGCGGCGCCAATGAACTGATGGCCGTCTGCAAGGACAAGATCGGCGGCAAGGACCATCTGTCCTCGGACGGCCTGTTCACCTGGCAGGAGGTCGAGTGCCTCGGCGCCTGCGTGAACGCGCCCATGGCCCAGATCAACGACTACTATTACGAGGACCTGACCCCGGAGACCCTGGGCCAGATCATCGACGACTTCCGCGCCGGCAAGGCGCCCAAGGCAGGTTCCTACGCCGGGCGCCACACCTCGGAGCCCGCGGGCGGGGCCCTGACCCTGCTCGACCCCAAGCTCTATGACGGCAGCGCCGCCCAGAAGATCACCTTGCCGAACCTGCCCGAGCCGGAGCCCGCAGCCTGATGGTCGGTATTCTCGAGGACAAGGACCGCATCTTCACCAACCTCTACGGCTTCCAGGATTGGCGGCTGGAGGCGGCGAAGCAGCGCGGGGCCTGGAACGCGACGGCCGACATGCTGTCGTGCGGCCGCGACTGGGTCGTCGGCCAGGTCAAGAATTCCGGCCTGCGCGGCCGCGGCGGCGCCGGCTTCGGCACCGGCCTGAAGTGGTCGTTCATGCCCAAGGTGGTCGGCGAGCGGCCGCACTACCTGGTCGTCAACGCCGACGAGTCCGAGCCCGGCACCTGCAAGGACCGGGAGATCATGCGGCACGACCCGCACCTCCTGATCGAAGGCTGCCTGATCGCCTCCTTCGCCATGCAGGCCCACGCCTGCTACGTCTATCTGCGCGGCGAATACGTCCGCGAGCGCGAGGTGCTGGAAGAGGCGATCGCCGAGGCCTACGCGGCCAGGCTGGTCGGCAAGGACAACGTCCACGGCTGGGACTTCGACATCTACGTCCACCACGGGGCGGGCGCCTACATCTGCGGCGAAGAGACCGCCCTGCTCGAAAGCCTGGAAGGCAAGAAGGGCCAGCCGCGCCTGAAGCCGCCGTTCCCGGCCGGCGCCGGCCTCTACGGCTGCCCGACCACGGTCAACAACGTCGAATCCATCGCCGTCGTCGGCACCATCCTGCGCCGCGGCGCCGACTGGTTCTCCAGCTTCGGCCGGCCGAACAATACCGGCACCAAGCTGATGTGCATCTCCGGCCACGTGAACCGGCCGTGCAATGTCGAAGAGGCCATGTCGATCCCGCTCAAGCAGCTGCTTGAGGATCATTGCGGCGGCGTGCGCGGCGGCTGGGGCAACCTCAAGGCGGTCATCCCGGGCGGCTCCTCCGTGCCGATGATCCCCATCGAGCAGTGCGAGACCGCGCTGATGGACTTCGACTCCCTGCGCGAACTGCGGTCGGGCCTCGGCACGGCGGCGGTCATCGTGATGGACAAGTCGACCGACCTGATCAAGGCGATCAGCCGCATCAGCTACTTCTACAAGCACGAGAGCTGCGGCCAGTGCACCCCGTGCCGCGAAGGCACCGGCTGGATGTGGCGGGTGATGGAGCGCATGGCCGCCGGCACCGCCGAGATGAAGGAGATCGACCTCCTGCTCGACGTCACCACCCAGGTCGAGGGCCACACCATCTGCGCCCTCGGCGACGCGGCCGCCTGGCCGATCCAGGGCCTGTTCCGCCACTTCCGCCACGAGGTGGAAGACCGCATCACCACCTACCGCGCCGGCCGCCCCCACGTGCAGGGCGCCGCCATGATCGCGGCGGAGTAGTCAAATGCCCAAGGCCAAGGTCAACGGCGTCGAGGTCGAGTTCGAGCCCGGCATGACCGCCATGCAGGTGGCGGAGCTCGCCGGCGCCGAGATCCCCAAGTTCTGCTATCACGAGCGGCTGTCGATCGCCGGCAACTGCCGCATGTGCCTGGTCGAGGTGAAGCCGGGCCCGCCCAAGCCCCAGGCCTCCTGCGCCCTGCCGGCCGCCGACGGCCAGGAGATCTTCACCAACACCCCGATGGTCAAGAAGGCCCGCGAGGGCGTGCTCGAATTCCTGCTGATCAACCACCCCCTGGATTGCCCGATCTGCGACCAGGGCGGCGAGTGCGACCTGCAGGACGAGACCATGGGCTATGGTCGCGACGACACCCGCTACGTCGAGAACAAGCGGGCCGTCGAAGAGAAGTTCATGGGTCCGCTGATCAAGACGGTGATGACCCGGTGCATCCAGTGCACCCGCTGCGTCCGCTTCGTCTCCGAGATCGCCGGCACGCCGGAAATCGGCATGATCTCCCGCGGCGAGGACGCCGAGATCACCACCTATCTGGAATCGGCCGTCACCTCCGAGCTGTCCGGCAACCTGGCCGACATCTGTCCCGTCGGGGCCCTGACCCACAAGCCCTGGGCCTTCAACTACCGCCCGTGGGAGCTGAAGAAGACCGACAGCGTCGATGTGATGGACGCCCTGGGCTCGGCCATCCGCGTCGACGCCCGCGGCGCCGAGGTGATGCGCGTGCTGCCGCGCATCAACGAAGAGATCAACGAGGAGTGGATCTCCGACAAGACCCGCCACGCCTGCGACGGCCTGATGCGCCAGCGCCTTGACCGCCCCTATGTGCGCACGGGCGGCAAGCTGGTGGAGGCCACCTGGGCCGAGGCCTTCGCGGCCGTCGCCGCCAAGGTGAAGAAGGCCAAGCCCGAGAAGATCGGCGTGGTGGCCGGCGACCTGCAGGACGCCGAGTCCATGAAGGCGGCGCTGGACCTGTTCACCTCATTGGGCGTCCGGAACATCGACTGCCGCCAGGACGGGGCCAAGATCGGCGGCGGCCCGCGCGGCTCGTGGCTCTTCAACACCACCATCCTCGGCCTCGAATCCTGCGACGCCCTGCTGCTGGTCGGGACCAACCCGCGCAAGGAAGCGGCCCTGGTCAACGCCCGCATCCGCAAGACCTGGCTGACCGGCACGATGCGCGTCGGCGTCATCGGCGAGCAGGCCGACCTGAAGTTCGACTACGACTATCTCGGCGCCGGCCCGGCCTCGCTGGCGGGCGTCGCCGACACCGACTTCGGCAAGGCCTTCAAGGACGCCAAGAACCCCGCCGTCATCCTCGGCGCCGGGGCCCTGGCCCGGGCCGACGGGGCGGCGGTGCTCAAGGCCGTGGCCAAGCTGGCCGGCGACGCCAATGTGGTCCGCGACGGCTGGAACGGCTTCAACGTCCTGCACACCGCCGCCAGCCGCGTGGCCGGCCTCGACATGGGCTTCCTGCCCGGCGAAGGCGGCCTGGACGTCGCCGCCATGCTGGAGCCGGGCGCGCTCGACGTGCTGTTCCTGCTCGGCGCCGACGAGCTCGACCTGTCCCAGACCGCCAAGGCCTTCGTGGTCTATCTGGGCAGCCATGGCGACGCCGGGGCCTCGGCCGCCGACGTGATCCTGCCGGGCGCGGCCTATACCGAAAAAGCCGGCCTCTACGTCAACACCGAGGGCCGGGTTCAGATGGCCAACCGGGCGGTGTTCCCCAAGGGCGAGGCCCGGGAAGACTGGGCCATCCTGCGCGCCCTGTCCGACCACCTCGGCAAGACCCTGCCGTACGACACCCTGGAGCAGCTGCGCGCCAAGCTCTTCGCCGACCACCCGACCTTCGGCCAGATCGACTATGTCGCTGCCGGCGCGGCCCTCGACCTCGCCGGCCTGGGCGGGGCAGGGGACCTGGCCGACACGGGCTTCGCCTCGCCGGTCGAAGACTTCTACCTGACCAATCCCATCGCGCGCGCCAGCGTGACCATGGCCGAGTGCTCCGTGCTCGCCGCGTCGCAGCGTCCGCCCCTGGCGGCGGAGTAGGCCCATGCTCGAATTCTGGACCTCGCCCCTCGGCTGGACGCTCCTGACCCTGGGTCAGATCCTGCTGATCACGGTCGTCCTGCTGATCTCCGTCGCCTTCCTGATCCTGTTCGACCGCAAGGTCTGGGCGGGCGTGCAGATGCGCAAGGGCCCCAACGTGGTCGGCCCCTTCGGCCTGCTGCAGTCCTTCGCCGACCTGCTGAAGTTCATCCTGAAGGAGCTGATCATCCCGGCCGGCGCCGACAAGGCGGTGTTCCTGCTGGCGCCGATCATCACCGTGGTCATGGCCTTCGCGGGCTGGGCGGTGATTCCCTTCGCGCCGGGCTGGGTCATCTCCAACCTCAACGTCGGCATCCTCTACCTGCTGGCGATGTCGTCGCTCGGCGTCTACGGCATCATCATGGGCGGCTGGGCGTCCAACTCGAAGTACCCCTTCCTCGGCGCCCTGCGTTCGGCGGCCCAGATGGTGTCCTACGAGGTCTCCATCGGCTTCATCATCATCACCGTGGTGCTGCTGGCCGGGTCGATGAACCTCAGCACCATCGTCGCGAGCCAGGGCGGCGGCTTCTGGAACTGGTACGCCTTCGGCGGCGGGCTGGAGAGCCTGCCCACCATCCTGGTCATGTTCCCCATGATGGTGATGTTCTACATCTCGGCCCTGGCCGAAACCAACCGCCCGCCCTTCGACCTGCCCGAGGCCGAGAGCGAGCTCGTGGCCGGCTATCAGGTCGAGTACTCGTCCAGCGCCTACCTGCTGCTGATGCTCGGCGAGTACATGAACATCGTGCTGATGTGCGCGATGATCTCCATCCTGTTCTTCGGCGGCTGGCATGCGCCGTGGCCGGAGGGCTACCTGGCCTCGTGGCCCGCCACCCTCGCCAGCTTCCACGGTTTGGTCTTCTTCATCATCAAGACCGTGTTCTGGTTCTTCATGATCGCCATGGCCAAGGCCATCGTCCCCCGCTACCGCTACGACCAGCTGATGCGGCTGGGCTGGAAGATTTTCCTGCCCACCTCGCTGGTCGCCGTGGCCCTCATCGCCGCCTGGCGCGTCTTCGCCATGCCGGCGGCTTAAGGAGCGACCATGTCTTTCGCCGCTCGCATCGCCCAGGCCGCCAAGGGCGCCGCCCTGCTGGACTTCATCGGCGCCTTCGGGCTGGCGATGGGCTACATGGTCCGCCCCAAGGCGACCATCAACTACCCGTTCGAGAAGGGCCCGCTGTCGCCCCGCTTCCCGACGGCAGCCGCCGCACCACGCGCTACGACATCGACATGGTGAAGTGCATCTACTGCGGCTACTGCCAGGAGGCCTGCCCGGTCGACGCCATCGTCGAGGGGCCGAACTTCGAGTTCTCGGTCGAGACCCGTGAAGAGCTGCTCTACGACAAGGACAAGCTGCTCGCGAACGGCGACCGCTGGGAACGCGAGATCGCCAAGAACCTGGAATTGGACGCGCCCTACCGCTAGAAGGCGGCGGCGATTCCTGCGGCCCGTTTGGCCGGTTTTGTATGACGTGCCCCGGGGGATTGGGGCGGGGTGGAGAGGACGCTAGGTATCGCGATGGATCTGCAGGCGATCGCCTTCTATGCGCTGTCCACGGTGATGATCGGCGCCGCCTGTATGGTGGTGACGCAGCGCAACCCCGTGCACTCCGTGCTGTTCCTCATCCTGTCGTTCTTCACGGCGGCGGGCCTGTTCGTCCTGCTCGGGGCCGAGTTCCTCGCCATGCTGCTGGTCGTGGTCTACGTCGGCGCGGTGGCGGTGCTGTTCCTCTTCGTCGTCATGATGCTCGACATCGACTTCGTGAAGCTGCGGATCGGATTCGCCAAATACATGCCGGCCGGCCTGGTGGTCTCGGGCGTGCTGCTGGCCGAGATGGTGCTGGTCGCCACCGCCGTGGCCAACCGGGGCGCCGTGACCCTGTCGCCGGCGCCCGCCGCCGACACGGGCGTCTCCAACACCGAGCAGATCGGCCGCGTGCTCTACACGGACTACATCTACTTCTTCCAGGCCGCCGGCCTGGTCCTGCTGGTGGCCATGATCGGGGCCATCGTCCTGACCCTGCGCCACCGGCCGGGCGTCAAGCGCCAGAACGTCGCCGATCAGGTCGGCCGCACCCCCGCCAAGGGGATGGTGGTCGTCCAGGTCAAGACCGGCCAGGGGATTTCGGAATGACCGTCGGCCTGCCTCACTTCCTGGCGGTCGCCGCCATCCTGTTCACCATCGGCGTGTTCGGCATCTTCGTGAACCGCCGCAACGTGATCGTCATCCTGATGGCCATCGAGCTGATCCTGCTGGCGGTGAACATCAACCTGGTGGCCTTCTCGGTCTTCCTGCACGACGTGACGGGGCAGATCTTCGCCATGTTCGTCCTGACCGTGGCCGCGGCCGAGGCCGCGGTGGGCCTGGCCATCCTGGTCACCTTCTTCCGCAACCGCGGCGATATCGCCGTGGACCAAGCCACCATGATGAAGGGCTGAGCGCGGTCTCATGAAGCTCCTGCTTTCCATCCTGGTGTTCGGGCCGCTGTTCGCAGCTGGTACACCTTCAGCCAGGTCGCCTGGGGCGGGCTCGAGGCCCAGACCTTCGAACTGATGCCCTTCATCACGGTGGGCGACTTCCAGTCGGTGTGGTCGATCCGCCTCGACACCCTGTCGGCGGTGATGCTGATCGTGGTCACCACGGTGTCGGCGCTCGTGCACCTCTATTCGTGGGGCTACATGGCGGACGACCCGTCCAAGCCCCGCTTCTTCGCCTATCTGTCCCTGTTCACCTTCGCCATGCTGATGCTGGTGACGGCGGCTGACTTCATGCAGCTGTTCTTCGGCTGGGAAGGCGTGGGCCTGGCCAGCTACCTGCTGATCGGCTTCTGGTTCCATAAGCCCTCGGCCAACGCGGCCTCGATCAAGGCCTTCGTGGTCAACCGGGTCGGCGACTTCGGCTTCGCCCTGGGCATCATGACCGTCTACTGGATGTTCAACACCATCCAGTTCGCCGAGCTGTTCCCGCTGATCGCGTCCAAGGCCGGGACCAGCTGGTGGTTCGCCGGCGCCTACTGGTCGGCCCTCGACCTCGCCGCCTTCCTGCTGTTCATCGGCGCCATGGGCAAGTCGGCCCAGTTCTTCCTGCACACCTGGCTGCCGGACGCCATGGAAGGCCCGACCCCGGTGTCGGCCCTGATCCACGCCGCGACCATGGTCACCGCCGGCGTCTACATGGTCTGCCTGCTGTCGCCGCTGTTCGAGTACGCGCCCCAGGCCAAGATGATCGTCACCGTCATCGGCGCCGTCACCGCCCTGTTCGCGGCCACGGTGGGCCTGGCCCAGAACGACATCAAGCGGGTCATCGCCTATTCGACCTGTTCGCAGCTCGGCTACATGTTCTTCGCCGCCGGCGTCGGCGCCTATCAGGCGGCGATGTTCCACCTGTTCACCCACGCCTTCTTCAAGGCGCTGCTGTTCCTGGGCGCCGGCTCGGTGATCCACGGCATGCACCATGAGCAGGACATGCGGAACATGGGCGGCCTCGCCAAGTACCTGCCGGTCACCTACGGCGTCATGACCATCGGCACCATCGCCATCACCGGCCTGGGCATCCCCGGCCTGGAGTGGGGCTTCGCCGGCTTCTACTCCAAGGACACCATCATCCACGCCGCGTGGGAGGCGGGCCAGACCAGCGGCGTCGGCATGTTCGCCTTCATCATCGGCATCCTGGTCGCCGGCCTGACCGCCTTCTATTCCTGGCGCGTCGCCTTCTTCACCTTCAACGGCCACGCGCGCTGGGGTCACGACGACCACGCCCACGGCCACGCGGGCGACCATGACCACGCGGTCGCGGTCGCGCACGCCCACGACGATCACGCCACCTCGGCCCAGATCGAGACCCACTCCGAGCCTCTGCCGGACCACGACGAGGCCCACGGCCACGGCCATGCGCACACCCCGCACGAGAGCCCGCTGGTCATGTTGATCCCGCTGTTCGTGCTGTCGTTCGGCGCCATCGGGGCCGGCTTCGCCTTCCACGAGCTGTTCGTGGGCGAGGAGCGCGCCGAGTTCTGGAAGGGCGCGATCTTCACCCTGCCGACCAACCACGTCCTGGGCCATCACGAGATGCCCGAGTGGGTGATGCTGGCGCCGCTGGTGGCCTCGGTGCTCGGCCTGGCCGTCGCGGCCTACGTCTACCTGCTGAAGGAAGGCCTGGGCGCCCGGCTCGCGGCCCGCGGCGGGCCGCTCTACACCTTCTTCTACAACAAGTGGTTCTTCGACGAGCTGTACCAGGCGACCTTCGTGCGCGGCGCCAAGGCGCTCGGCGACCTGTTCTGGAAGGTCGGGGACGTCAAGATCATCGACGGCCTAGGCCCCAACGGGGTGGCCTGGTTCACCGCGCTCACCGGCAAGCAGGTGGGCAAGGCCCAGTCCGGCTATGTCTATCACTACGCTTTCGTCATGCTCCTGGGGGTGGCCGGCTTGCTGAGCTACGCCCTGTGGGCATGGGCGCGCTGAGGGGGCTGAGACCATGACCGGCATCCTCAGCCTCATCACCTATTCGCCGCTGATCGGGGTCCTCGCGATCCTGTTCATGCGCATGACCGCAGGGCCGCGCGACGAGGCCAAGGTGGCGAACGCGTCGCGCTGGATCGCGCTCGGCGTCACCCTGGCGACCTTCGCCCTGTCGATCCTGCTGGTCGCCCAGTTCAATCCGGCCGACGCGGGCTTCCAGTTCGTGGAGGACATCCCATGGTTCGCCGGGGCCGGCTACCGCATGGGCGTCGACGGCATCTCGGTGCTGTTCGTCCTGCTCACCGGCTTCCTGATGCCGATCTGCATCGCCGCCTCCTGGGATTCCATCAAGGAGCGGGTGGCGGAATATATGATCGCCTTCCTGCTGCTCGAGACCCTGGTGATCGGCGTCTTCTGCGCGATGGATCTGGTGCTGTTCTACGTCTTCTTCGAAGGCGGCCTGATCCCGATGTTCCTGATCATCGGCATCTGGGGCGGTTCGCGGTGAAGATGCCGATGTGGCCGGTGCACACCTGGCTGCCCGACGCCCACGTGCAGGCCCCGACGGCGGGCTCGGTGATCCTGGCCGGCATCCTGCTCAAGCTCGGCGGCTACGGCTTCCTGCGCTTCTCGATCCCGATGTTCCCCGAGGCGTCGACCTATTTCACGCCGCTGATCTTCGCGATGAGCGTGATCGCCATCGTCTACACCTCGCTGGTCGCCTTCCGGCAGACCGACATCAAGAAGCTGATCGCCTATTCGTCCGTCGCCCACATGGGTTTCGTGACCATGGGCATCTTCGCGGGCAACGCCGAGGGCGTGCAGGGCGCGATCTTCCAGATGCTCAGCCACGGGGTGATCTCGGGCGCCCTGTTCCTCTGCGTCGGCGTCGTCTACGACCGCATGCACACCCGCGAGATCGCCTTCTACGGCGGGCTGGTGAACCGCATGCCGATGTACGCGGCGGTGTTCCTGCTCTTCACCATGGGCAACGTCGGCCTGCCGGGCACCTCCGGCTTCGTCGGCGAGATCCTGACCATGACCGGCGTCTACGGCGTCTCGACCTGGGCGGCCCTGGTGGCGGCCTCGGGGGTGATCTTCTCGGCGGTCTATGCGCTCAGCCTGTACCGGCGGGTCATCTTCGGCGAGATGGTCAATCCCAAGCTGGCCGGGATCGAGGACCTGGAGCGCCGCGAGATCCTGATCTTCGCCCCCCTGGTCGTCTCGACCCTGGTGCTGGGCGTCTATCCGAACGCCGTGTTCCAGATCACCGAAGCCTCGGTGAACCACCTGGTCGCCATGTGGCAGACCAGTGGTCTGCATTAGTGGGTCCGAAAGCCTCGTCCTTCGACAGGCTCAGGATGAGGCATTCTACTGAGGCGTAAGTCGCCTCACCCTGAGCGTGTCGAAGGGTCGAGGCGGTCAACAACGGTTCCGGGTTTTCGGGACGGGGAGCTGAGATGGGTTTTTCCGGCGAGCTGGCGATCGCTCTTCCTGAGCTGATCCTGGCCATCGGCGCGATGGTCCTGCTGGTATTCGGCGCCTTCAAGGGCGACCGGGGGACGGCGCTCGTCTCCTCGGGCGCGGGCCTCGTCCTGGTCGCCGCCGCCGGCGCGGCCTGTTTCGGCCAGTTGGGCGTGGCGTTCTCGGGCGGATTCATCGCCGACGAGATCTCGGTCTTCGCCAAGGTGGCGATCTATCTGATGAGCGCCGTGGCCATCGTGCTCGGCGACCGGTGGCTCGCCCGCATCAAGGCGGCCCGCTTCGAATTCCCCGTGCTGATCCTGCTAGCGGCGCTCGGCATGGGCGTCATGGTCTCGGCCGGCGACCTGATTTCGCTCTATCTCGGCGTCGAGCTGATGTCGCTGGCCACCTACGTCCTGGCCGCCTTCCAGCGCGACGACGCCAAGTCGTCCGAGGCCGGCCTGAAGTACTTCGTCCTCGGCGCCCTGTCGTCGGGCCTGCTGCTCTACGGCGCCTCGCTGATCTACGGCTTCGCCGGCTCTACCCGCTTCTCCGAGATCGCCGTCGCGGTCCAGGGCGGCGCGGGCAACGGCGTCGTCTTCGGCGTCGTGTTCCTGATCTGCGGCCTGGCCTTCAAGGTCGCCGCCGCGCCCTTCCACATGTGGACGCCCGACGTCTACGAGGGCGCGCCGACGCCGGTCGTGGCCTTCATGTCGGCCGCCCCCAAGCTGGCCGCCCTGGTCCTGACCGCCCGCATCCTGATGGACGGCTTCGCCGGCGCCATCGAGCAGTGGAGCCAGGTCCTGGTGGTGATCGCCGTCCTGTCCATGGCCGTCGGCGCCCTGGCGGGCCTCGTCCAGAAGAACCTCAAGCGCCTGCTGGCCTATTCCTCGATCGCCAACATCGGCTACGCGCTGCTGGGCCTGGCGGCCGGCACCGAGGCGGGCGTCCAGGCCATGCTGGTGTTCATGGTCCTCTACATGATCGACGTCACCGGCTTCTTCGCCTGCCTGATCGCGCTCAAGCGCGACGGCGAGGCGATGGAGACCCTGCCGTCCCTGGCCGGGCTCGCCAAGGAGCGCCCGGGCCTGGCCCTGTGCCTGACCGGCCTCAGCTTCTCGGTCATGGGCATCCCGCCGTTCTCGGGTTTCTGGGCCAAGTTCTACGTCTTCAAGGCCGCCATCGCGTCTGGCCTGTGGCCGGTGGCCGTGTTCGGCCTCGTCGCCTCCGTGGTCGCGGCCTTCTATTACCTGCGCATGGTCAAGACGATGTGGTTCGACGCCAGCCCCGGCCAGGTCGATCCGGCCCCCGCCGACGCCAAGACCATCGCCGCCGCCGCGGCCCTGTTCTCCTTCCCCGTGGTCCTGCCGGCCCTGGCCGCCCTGGACCCGCTCGCCCGCATCGCGGCGAGCGTGTTCCACATTGCGTAGACGCCCTTCTCCCCTCGGGGAGAAGGTGTCGGCGGAGCCGACGGATGAGGGGGCGGCGCCGATGAATCTCATCCTGACAGGCCCCCTCATCCGTCCTCCTTCGGAGGCCACCTTCTCCCCGAGGGGAGAAGGACAATGACCGTCCGCTGGTTCGAGGAGATCGACTCTACCAACGCCGAGGCGCGCCGCTGCGCCCAGGCCGGCGAGACCGGGCCCCTGTGGATCGCGGCCAAGCGCCAGCACCAGGGCAAGGGCCGGCGCGGCCGGGCCTGGTCGCTGGGCGAGGGCAACCTCGCCGCCACCTATCTGACCCTGTCCAGCCGTCCCGCCGCCCACGCCGCCGGCGCGGCTTTCGTTGCGGCCCTGGCTGCCTACGACATGGCCTGCGCCTACGTCCCTGAGGCCATCGTGACCTTGAAGTGGCCCAACGACGTGCTGGTGGACGGCAAGAAGGCCTTTGGCATCCTGGTCGAGACCGGCCCGGCGCCCGGGGGCGGCATCTGGGTGGCGGTCGGGATCGGCGCCAACCTGTTCTCCTATCCGCAGGACGCCGAGCGGCCGGCCACGTCCCTGGCCGAACACCTCAAGGCCGACCGCCCCGCCCCGCCGACGCCGGAGCAGGCGCTGGGCAAGCTGGCCGCCGCCTACGGGCGCTGGAGCGCGGTGTGGGAGGAGGGGGGGCTCGCCCCCGTCCTCGACGCCTGGCTGGCCCGCAGCGCCGGCATCCCCGGCCCCTGTATCGCCCGGCTGTCGGGAGAAACCCTGCTCGGGGCCGCCGAAGGGCTGGACCTCGACGGCGCCTTGCGCCTGCGCCTGGCGAACGGGACCATGCGGCGAATCAGCGCCGGCGACGTGTTCTTCGGGGAGGCGTGATGCTGCTGGCCATCGAACAGGGCAACACCAACACCCTCTTCGCCGTCCATGACGGCCAGGGGTGGATCGCCCAGTGGCGCGCCGCCACCGATGCGGCCCGCACCGCCGACGAATATGCCGTCTGGCTGAACCAGCTCCTCTTGATGCAGTCGCTCAAGTTCGCCGACCTGGACGACTGCATCATCTCAAGTGTCGTGCCGCAGTCCTTGTTCAACCTCAGGAATCTGGCCCGCCGCTACCTCAAGGTCGAACCCCTGGTGGTCGGCGAGAACGCCGAGCTGGGCATAGAGGTGCGCATCCAGAAGCCGTCGGAGGCCGGCGCCGACCGGCTGGTCAACGCCCTCGGCGGTTTCCTCGCCCACGGCGGCCCGCTGCTGCTGATCGACAGCGGCACCGCCACCACCTTCGATGTGGTCGGCCCGGACGGCGCCTTCGAGGGCGGGGTGATCGCCCCGGGCATCAACCTGTCGATGCAGGCCCTGCACACCGCCGCCGCCAAGCTGCCCCGCGTCGCCATCACCCGGCCGCCCCAGGTCATCGGCACCGGCACGGTGGAAGCCATGCAGTCCGGGGTGTTCTGGGGCTATGTCGCCCTGATCGAAGGACTGATCGCGCGCATCAAGGCGGAATACGCTAAACCCCTGAAAGTCGTCGCCACCGGAGGCGTCGCGTCCCTGTTCGAAGGGGCGACCGACGCCATCGACGCCTTCGATCCCGATTTAACCTTGCGTGGCCTGCTGGAAATCGTGCGCCGCAATCGCCACCTAAGAGACCTATGAACCCATCAAAAAACGACGAGCTCGTGTTCCTGCCGCTGGGCGGGTCCAACGAGATCGGTATGAATTTCAACATGTACGGCTACGGGCCGGCGCATGACCGCAAGTGGATCATCGTCGACGTCGGCGTGACGTTCGGCGACCAGACGACGCCCGGCGTCGAGATCATCATGCCGGACATCACCTATGCCGCCAGCCAGGCCAAGAACATCATCGGCATCGTCCTGACCCACGCCCACGAGGACCACATCGGGGCCCTGGGCTGGCTGTGGCCGGACCTGAAGGCGCCCCTCTACGCCACCCCCTTCACCGCCTATCTGATCCGCGAGAAGCTGCGCGACGCCGGCCTCGAGGGCCAGGTGCCGATGACCGAAGTGCCCCTCGGCGGCAAGCTCACGCTCGGGCCCTTCGAGATCGGCTTCATCACCATCGCCCACTCGATCCCCGAGCCGAATGGCCTCAGCATCAAGACGCCGCTGGGGACCATCCTGCACACGGGCGACTGGAAGCTGGACGACACCCCGATCACCTCCGGCCCCGCCGACATCGCCGAGATCCGCCGCCTCGGCGACGAGGGCGTGCTGGCCATGGTCTGCGACTCGACGAACGTATTCGTCGAAGGCGAGTCCGGCTCCGAGGCCGGGGTCCGCGACGCCCTGCGCGACCTGATCAAGCCCCTCAAGGGCAAGGTGGCGGTGGCCTGTTTCGCCTCCAACGTGGCGCGGGTCGACAGCGTGGTCCGCGCCGCCGAGGCCGCCGACCGCCGGGTCTGCCTCGTCGGCCGCTCGATGCACCGCATCACCGGCGCCGCCAAGTCGGTGGGCCTGCTCAAGGACGTGCAGCCCTTCGTCTCGGATTCCGAGGCCGGCTATTTCCCGGAAAACTCGATCCTGTACCTGTGCACCGGCAGCCAGGGCGAGGCCCGCGCCGCCCTGTCGCGCATCGCCGAAGGGACCCACGCCCACGTCAGCCTGGGGGAGGGCGACAGCTGCATCTTCTCGTCGCGGGTCATCCCCGGCAACGAGATCGGCATCCGCAACCTGCAGAACAAGCTCGCCGACCGCGGGGTGCGCCTCTACACCGACCGCGACCACCCGGGCATCCACGTCTCCGGCCACCCGTGCCGGGACGAGCTGGCCCAGATGTACCAGTGGGCCAAGCCGCAGATCGCCGTGCCCACCCACGGCGAGCGCCGCCACCTGCTCGAACACGTCGCCTTCGCCAGGGACCTGCAGATTCCCCAGGCCATCGCGCCCAAGAACGGCGACATGGTCCGCCTGGCCCCCGGCCGGGCCGAGATCGTCGCCGAGGTCCAGAACGGCCGCCTGTTCCTCGACGGCGGCGTGCTGACGCCTGAGAACAGCGAGCCCCTGCGCGAGCGCCGCCACGCGGCGGCCAATGGCGTGCTGCTGGTCTCGGTCATCCTCGACCGCAAGGGCAAGCTGGTCTCGTCCGTGGCCGTGCGCGGCATCGGCCTGCCCGGCGACGAGGACTATCCGCTGGCGGACGCCCTCGACGACCTGTCCGAGGACGCCGAAGGCGCCATCAAGAAGCTCAGCAACGAGCAGCGCCTGGACGACAACGCCGTGGAAGCGGCGGTCGGCCGCACCCTGAAGAAGGCGTCGCAACGCATCTGGGAGCGCCGCCCTGTGGTCGAGACCCTGGTGGTCAGGCTATAAGAGGCCGCGCCCGCCGCGAGGAACAGCCATGCTCTTCTACGCCTCCGTCTATCTCGTGGTCTGGTGGACGGTGCTGTTCACCATCCTGCCGCTCGGCGTGCAGAGCCATCATGAGGCGGGCATCGACGTGCCCGGCGGCGGCGATCCCGGCTCGCCGGTGAACCCCAACCTCAAGAAGAAGTTCATCACCACCACCTGGGTCTCGGCCATCGTGCTGGCGGGGATCTGGGTGATCCTGCATTTCGGCCTGATCACCCTGCCGGAATACCCCACGACGCCGAGCACTTTCCGCTAGGCAGGCGGGCGGCCTAAGGGCAGTGGGCGCCCAAATCTTGGGCCGGTGAGCGGCGCTCGCCCAAATCATCAGCGATCACATTAAAACTCTTTCCCCCGGCGCAACAGCACGGGACCGCGGGGGCGGTCTCGGCCATTGTGATGTCAGGCCGGTTCGCCGGCCGCTCCTGATGTTCTGGTGGCGACAAACCTTGGGCCGCGTCCTTTTGGACGCGGCCCTTTCTTGTTTGTGGATTCGGGCGCCGCGCTCTTTAAAAGGGCGCGGCCCTTTCTTGTTTGGCCTCTTCCGCGACGCCCGCTATTCAGGCGCGACCGTTTGGAGAGACCACCGACATGCAAAGGGCGCTGAGCGTCACCCGCGCCAATTTCCCCGACTGGTATCAGGCCGTCGTGCGCGAAGCCGACATGGCCGAGACCAGCCCCGTCCGCGGCGCCATGGTCATCAAGCCCTGGGGCTACGGGGTGTGGGAACTGATCCAGCAGGAGCTCGACCGCCGCATCAAGGCGACCGGCCACGAGAACTGCTACTTCCCCCTGTTCATCCCGATGAGCTTCCTGGCCAAGGAAGCCAGCCACGTGGAGGGCTTCGCCAAGGAGATGGCGGTCGTCACCCACCACCGGCTGCACGTGGTCGACGGCAAGCTGCAGGTCGATCCGTCCGCCAAGCTGGAGGAGCCGCTGATCGTGCGGCCCACCTCCGAGACCATCATCGGCGACGCCTTCTCGCGCTGGATCCGCAGCTATCGCGACCTGCCCCTGCTCATCAACCAGTGGGCCAATGTCGTGCGCTGGGAGATGCGCACCCGCCTGTTCCTGCGCACCTCCGAGTTCCTCTGGCAGGAGGGCCACACCGCCCACGCCGACAAGGCCGAGGCGCAGGAAGAGACCCTGAAGATGCTGGAGGTCTATCGCGAATTCGCCGAGACCGTCCTGGCCATGCCCGGCCGGCACCTCGCACTACCTCGGCACCGGCTTCGCCGAAGCCCAGTCGATCAAGTACCAGACCGACAAGGGCGACTGGGCCCACTGCCACACCACCTCCTGGGGCGTCTCCACCCGCATGATCGGCGGCGTGATCATGACCCACGGCGACGACGACGGCCTGCGCCTGCCCCCCGCCATCGCCCCCCGTCAGGTGGTGATCGTGCCCATGCTGCGCGACAAGCCCGAGGACGCCGATGTCCTGGCCTATTGCGAGGTGCTGGTGAAGACCCTGACGGCGCAGTCGGCGCTGGGCCAGCCGATCCGCGCCCTGCTCGATCGCAAGCCGATCAAGTCGTCCGAGAAGCGCTGGAACTGGGTGCGCAAGGGCGCGCCCGTCATCGTCGAGATCGGGCCCCGCGACGCCGCGGGCGGCCAGGTCACCTTCATGCGCCGCGACCAGCTGCGCGACGGCGACAAGGTCCGCTCGATCGGCATGCCGATCGACGAATTCACCGCCGGCATGCCGGACCTGCTGGCGCAGATCCAGCAGGGCCTGTTCGACGAGGCCAAGGCTAGGCTCGACGCCAACATCGTCGATGGGCTCCATGATTTCGCCGCGCTGGCCGACTACTTCGGTCCGGCCGCCGACGACGATGCCGACGCCTTCAAGGGCTGGGCGCGGGTCGCCTGGTGCAAGCCGACGGGCGCGGCCCTGGACGAGGTGGATCAGCGTTTGAAGACCCTGAAGCTGACCATCCGCAACACCCCTTCCGGCGCGCCGCCTCCGGGCGGGACCTGCATCTTCACCGGCGCCCCCGCCGTTGAGACCGTCCTCGTGGCCCGGGCCTACTGATGGGCCAGCGGTGTGCCGCCGCCTCGTCCTTCGACAGGCTCAGGATGAGGCGGAATGATCTGTCGGTAGAAAGCCTCATCCTGAGCTTGTCGAAGGGCGAGGCTTTCGGGCCCGCCACGGGGGCCTACTGATGGCGGCAGGCGCCTTCGCGGGCTGGGAGCGGTCGCTGGCCGCCCGCTACCTGCGCGCCAAGCGCAAGCAGGGCGGCGTGGCGATGATCTCGATCATCTCCTTCATCGGCATCACCCTCGCGGTGGCGGTGCTCGTCATCGTCATGGCCGTGATGAACGGCTTTCGGACCGAGCTGCTCGCCCGCACCCTCGGCTTCAACGGCCACGTCTTCGTGCGCGGCCCCGTCGCCACCGAACCCTATGCCCGCGAGGCCCTGATCCAGCGGCTGCGCGCCGTGCCCGGGGTGGTGCAGGCGATTCCCGTGGTCGAGGCCCAGGGCCTGGTCAGCGGGCCGGCCCAGGTCGGGGGCGGCATCATCCGCGGCATGCGCCGCGAGGATGTGGCGGCCACCCCGATCATCACCGAGGGCATCAAGCAGGGCTCCCTGCGCGGCTTTGGCCAGGGCGAGTACGGCGGCGACATCGTGCTGGTCGGCGCCCGATTGGCCGAGAACCTGGGGCTGAGGGCCGGCGACGCCATCAGCATCGTCTCGCCCAACGGCGGCGCCACCATCCTGGGCTCGACCCCGCGCCGCAAGACCTACACCGTCGGCGCGGTGTTCAGCGTCGGCATGAGCGAGTTCGACGCCGCCTACATCTACATGCCGCTGGAGCAGGCCCAGCTGTTCTTCGGCCGCGACCAGAGCGTCGACCTGATCGAGATCAAGCTGGCCGACGCCGACGCGGTGGAGCAGATCCGGCCGCTGATCGAGCGCGCCGCCGGCAACGGGACCGTCGTCTCCGACTGGCGCGACACCAACCACAGCTTCTTCAACGCCCTGCAGGTCGAGCGCACCACCATGCGGCTGATCCTGTTCCTGATCGTGGCCGTGGCGGTGATGAACATCACCTCCGGCCTGATCATGCTGGTGAAGAACAAGAGCCGCGACATCGCCATCCTGCGGACCATGGGCGCCAGCCAGGGGTCGATCCTGCGCATCTTCTTCATGTCGGGCGCCGCCATCGGCTTCTTCGGCACCGTCACCGGCGTGGTGCTGGGCGCCCTGTTCTGCATCTACATCGACCAGATACAGACGGCGGTGGAGACGATCACCGGCGTCGCGGTCTTTTCCCCGGACACCTATTTCCTCGCGCGCATCCCCGCCCGCATCGAGTGGGGCGAGGTGGCGATCATCAGCATCGGTTCGCTGGTGATGACCTTCATCGCCACCCTGCCGCAGGCCTTCCACGCCTCGCACCTGGATCCCGTCGAGGCCCTGCGCAATGAGTAGCGACCGGCAGGAGGCCCAACAGACTGCATTGTCGCTGCGCGGCCTGACCCGCAGCTATCCGGTCGGCGGCGGCCGCACCCTGGAGGTGCTGAAGGGCGTCGACCTCGACGTGTGGCCGGGCGAGATCGTCGGCCTGATCGGCCCGTCCGGCTCGGGCAAGTCGAGCCTGCTGCACGCCGCCGGGCTTCTGGAGCGGCCCTCTAGCGGCCAGGTGCTTCTGGGCGGCGAGGACGTGGCCAAGCTGAACGACGCGGCGCGCACCCGCATCCGGCTCAACACCATCGGCTTCATCTACCAGTTTCACCATCTGCTGGCCGAGTTCAGCGCCGTCGACAACGTAGCCCTGCC
>NCED01000062.1 GCA_002280485.1 Caulobacterales bacterium 32-69-10 | reverse complement strand
CGAGGACGAACTGCGGCGGCTGAAGTCTGAAGCCCAGGGCCTGATCCAGCTGGTCCAGACCGCCAAGAAGGGCGACTACGCCCCCGCCCTCGACGCGGTGTCCGCCGACCGCGGCTATGAATCCGCCCTCGCCGCGGCCATGGGCGAGGATCTCGACGCTTCGCTCGACGCCCGCGCCGCCGCCTACTGGGCCGGCGCGACCGCCGAGCCGCCGGCCTGGCCCGACGGGGCCCAGGCCCTGGGGCCCCTGGTCAAGGCGCCGCCGCAGCTGGCGGCGCGCCTGGCCATGACCGCCCTGGTCGCGCAGGCCGACGGCGCCCGTCTGCAGAAGGGCCTGCCGGTCGGGGCGCGGCTGGTGTCGCGCGAGGGCGACCTTTGGCGCTGGGACGGCTTCGTCTCCAAGGCCGAGGCGCCCAAGCCGGCCGCCAAGCGCCTGGCCCAGCGGGCGCGCCTGGCCGAGCTGGAGGGCGAGATCGCCCGCCTGGCGCCCGCCGCCGAGGACGCCGCCAAGATCCACGCCGGAGCCGCCTCGCGGGTCCGCGCCGCCGACGCCGCCCTGGGCAAGGCGCGCCAGGAGCCGCCCGCCGCCGAACGCGCCGTGGCGACGGCCCGCGAGGTGGTCGAGCGCCACGCCCGCGAAGCGGCCCGCAACGACGCCCGCGCCCAGGCCCTGGACGAAACCCTGGCCCGCCTCGCCGTGGAGCTGGAAGAGGCGCAGTCCGCCCTCGTGCCCGCCGAGGCCGAAGCCGCCGAGGCGCAGGGCGTGCTGGACGAGGCCCTGGCCGCCGCCCCGAACGGCGCCCTGCCCGACGTGTCGCCGGAACTGGCCGGCGCCCGCGCCGCCGCCGGCGCCGCCCGGGAGGCCGAGAACAAGGCCCGCTTCACCCTCGAATCCGAGAAGCGCGAGCGCGAGACCCGGTTGCGGCGCAAGGAGGCCTTCGCCAAGGACCAGGCCGACTGGAGCAAGCGTGCCCGGGCCGCCCAGGCGCGTCAGGCCGACCTGATCAAGGAGCGCGGCCGCATCGACGCCGCCCTGTCGGCCGCGCGCCAGGCGCCGGTGGTGGTGGCCGAAAAGCTCGGCAGGCTGCTGGACGAGCTGGGCGTGGCCGAAGCCCGCCGCGCCAAGGCCGCCGACGCCCTGGCCCAGGCCGAGGCCGCCGCGCAAGGAGCCGACCGCGCGTCGCGGGCCGCCGAGGCCGCCGTCGCCTCGGGGCGCGAAACACGCGCCGGCTCGCACGCCCGGCTGGAGGCGGCGAGCGAGCGGCTGGACGGCGTCGCCGAGCAGGTGCGCCAGACCGCGAAGATGGAGCCCGAGGAACTGGCGCAGACCATCGCCGAGGAGGCCAAGGCGGCCTTGCGCGATCCCGCCGGGGTGGAAGCCCGCATCGCCAAGCTGGAGCGCGACCGCGACAACCTCGGCCTCGTCAACCTGCGCGCCGAGGAGGAGGCCGCCGAGCACGCCCTGCGGCTGGAGGCCATGCAGGCCGAACGCGCCGACCTCGCCGGCGCCATCAGCCGCCTGCGCGGGGCGGTGGAGGAGCTGAACGCCGAAGGCCGCGAGCGCCTGCTCGCCGCGTTCGAGGTGATCAACGAGGGCTTCCAGGCCCTGTTCCAGACCCTGTTCGAGGGCGGCCAGGCCGAACTGAAGCTGGTCGAGTCCGACGACCCCCTGGAGGCCGGGCTGGAGATCTATGCCTGCCCGCCCGGCAAGCGGCTGGCGGCCATGTCGCTGATGAGCGGCGGCGAGCAGGCCCTGACCGCCACGGCCCTGATCTTCGGGGTGTTCCTGGCCAATCCGGCCCCGATCTGCGTTCTGGACGAAGTCGACGCGCCGCTGGACGACGCCAACGTCGACCGCTTCTGCCGCATGCTCGACGAGATGCGCCGCCGCACCCAGACCCGCTTCGTGGCCATCACCCACAACCCGGTGACCATGTCGCGCATGGACCGCCTGTTCGGCGTCACCATGCCCGAGCGCGGGGTGTCGCAGCTGGTCTCGGTCGACCTGAGGCAGGCCGAGGCGCTGGCGGCGCAGTAGGTCGTGCGGCCGCCTCGTCCTTCGACAGGCTCAGGATGAGGCGGGCTTAAGCGACAGTGCAGTAGAAAGCCTCATCCTGAGCTTGTCGAAGGACGAAGGCTTTCGGGCCCACCGCCCTAACGGCCATTAACCATCCCCCTCCACCCGGCCGTAACCACGCGCGTGCACTATGCGGCCTCAAGCGCGGGGGACCCGATGAGCTTCGTCTATCGCCTGAACGCCTTCGCGGCCCGCCAGATGACCGTTCGGCCGACGCAGCTGAGCCTGGACCGGCCGGCGGCCAGCTTCAGCTTCGACGACTTCCCCGTCTCGGCCTGGACCAAGGGCGCGCCGGTGCTGGAGCGGTTCGGGGCCAAGGGCACCTACTACGCCGCCGGGACCTACTGCGGGACGACCGAGGGCGGCCTGACCTATTTCGACGAGGCGGTGCTGCGCGACGTCCGCGACGCCGGCCACGAGATCGGCTGCCACAGCTTCAGCCACGAGCATGGGCCGACCCTGTCCTCGACCCTGCTGGCCGACGACCTGGACCGCAACGCCTTCTTCCTGCGCGAGGTGCTGGGCGAGCTCGGGCCGCTGAACTTCGCCTACCCCTACGGCGAGGTCAGCCCCCGCACCAAGCGGCTGGCCGGCGACCGCTTCGCCTCGTCCCGCGGCATCCATCCCGGGGTGAACGGTCCGACCACGGACCTGTCGCAGCTGCGCGCCATTCCCCTGGAGCGGCGCTCGTGGACCGCCGGCGAGGTCGAGCGCTGGATCGCGGCCGCGCAGGCCGCCAAGGGTTGGCTGGTCTTCTTCAGCCACGACGTCTCCGACGACCCCAGCCCCTACGGCTGCACCCCGGCCATGCTCGAGCACGCCCTGGCCACGGCCCGGGACGCCGGCTTCGACCTGCAGACCGTCGATCGGGTGCTGGCGCGCGCCGCCGCCTGAGAAATCCTTACGCGATTGCGAGGAATCGACCCTAGTTAAGCTCGGGTCGTGGGCGGTTCAGTTGAAAAGTCCAATAAATTCATGCGCTAAGCCGTTCGCCCGACGGCTTGACGCGGTGGTCGGGCGCCTATAGGTTCCGGCCCGATTTCAGAGGCGGTCCGCGCAAGCGGATTCGTCTCAGTTGGTGCGTTTCCTATATGGCCAAGCCGCCCGAACCGCGCGAAGAGGCGCTCAAGCGCCTCAACGAACGGGCCGCCGCCCTGGATGCGCGCACGCAACGCCCGACGACCGCACATGCGGGCGAACAGGCGGTCAGCCAAGCCTACAGGATCATCGCCGAGTTGCTCGGCGGCGTCCTGGTCGGACTGGCGGTGGGATTCGTGGCGGACCGGTTCTTGCCGACCGCACCATGGGGGATGATCGTCGGGGTGCTCCTCGGCTTCGCCCTCTCTATTTGGATGGCGCGCCGCACGGCCAACCGGCTGATGGCGATGGCCAAGAAAAGTGGGGAGCCGATCCAGTCGGTTCCCTTCGACGACGACGAGGAGTGATCAGGGCCGATGGCCGCCGACCCGATTCATCAGTTCGAGATCAAGAAGCTCGTCGATTTCGGCACGTTCGAGCTGCCCGTCATCGGGCAGTTCGACCTCGCCTTCACGAACTCTCACCTCGCCATGACCATCGCCTTCGTGGCGGTCGTCCTGTTCATGAGCCTCGTCACCGCCAAGATGCAGGTCGTTCCCGGCCGGCTCCAGGCCGTCGGCGAGCAGCTCTTCAGCCTGGTCGACAACCTTGGCGAGTCGATCATCGGCCACGAGGGCAAGAAGCTCTTCCCGTTCATTTTCACCATTTTCACCTTCATCCTGGCGATGAACCTGCTGGGCCTGCTGCTCACCTTCACGGTGACCTCTCAGCTCGCGATCACCGCCACCTTCGCCGCCATGACCATCGGCCTGGTGCTGATCATCGGCTTCGCCAAGCACGGCATCGGCTTCTTCAAGCTGTTCGTGCCGGGCGGCGTGCCCTGGTACGCGATCTGGCTGGTCGTTCCGATCGAGTTCGTCTCGTTCCTGCTGCGCCCCGTCACCCTCGCCCTGCGTCTGTTCGGCAACATGCTGGGCGGCCACGTGGCGCTGAAGGTGTTCGCCGGTTTCGTCGTGGCGCTCGGCGCCATGGCGGCGGGCGGCGGGTTCGGCCTGCTGGGCATTCCCGGCGCGGCGCTTTCGCTTAGCATGGTGGTGGCCCTGACCTCGCTCGAGTTCCTGGTCGCCTTCCTGCAAGCCTTCGTTTTCACCGTTCTGACCTGCATCTACCTCAACGATGTGGTCAATCTGGGCCACGGCCACTAGGCCAACGCCCCCCTTTCCTGCCCACCTCCATCTCCACAGGACTTGAAGACCATGGAACCTGAAGCAGCTAAGCTCGTCGGCGCTGGCCTCGCGACCCTCGGCATGATCGGCGCCGGCATCGGCGTGGGCAACATCTTCGGCAGCTTCCTGACGGGCGCCCTGCGCAACCCGTCGGCCGCCGCCAGCCAGATCGGCAACCTGTTCGTGGGCGCCGCCCTCGCCGAAGCCCTGGGCATCCTGTCCTTCGTGCTCGGCATCCTGCTGATGTACAGCTGAGGACTGCCCGGTACAGACGCGCGGCGCCGATGCTCGGCGGCGCGCGCCCATTTTGATGACGACGGACGCCCATGGCCGCTGAGACTGAAACCTACGTGGCTCCCACCGTGGAGGACGCGGCTGCGCATGACGCGGCGATCGTGACCGAGACGGGCACGGCGACCGAGCATGCGGAATCGGGGGGGCTTCCCCAGTTCCAGTTCCAGCACTGGGCGGGGCAGATCGCCTATCTGCTGATCCTGTTCGTCATCCTCTATGTGCTGATGTCGCGGGTGTTCGTGCCGCGCATCCGCAAGGTGTTCGACGAGCGCCGGTCGACCATCGACGGCGCCCTGAGCACCGCCCGCTCGGTGCAGGCCGAAGCGGCGGTCCAGGCCGACGCGGCGCGTCAGGCGCTGACCGACGCCCGGGCCAAGGCGCAGAAGACCGCCGCCGACGCCAAGGCCAAGGCGGTGGCCGAGTCCGCCGAGCGTCAGGCGGCCCAGGAAGCCGAGCTGAACGCCCAGCTCGGCGAGGCCGAAGCCCGCATCCGCAGCGCCCGCGACCAGGCCCTGGGCCAGGTCGGGACGATCGCGTCCGAGACCGCAGCCGCCATCGTCGAAAAGCTTACGGGTGCGAATTGGCCGGCGCCTTCCGCCTGGCCGCGGGCATGCTCGACAGCAAGGCGGCCAAGATCCAGACCGACCTCGACGAGGCCGCCAACCTGCGCGCCGAAGCCGAGGCCATGCTGGCCGACATCCGCCGCCAGCGGGACGAGACCGAGGTCCAGGCCCGCCAGATGCTGGCCGACGCCGAGGCCGAGGCCAAGCGCCTGGAAGCCGAGGCCAAGGTGCGGCTCGAGGATCAGATCGCCCGCCGCAAGACCCTAGCCGAACGCCGCATCGCCACCGCCGAGGCCCAGGCCGCAGCGGACGTGAAGGCCGCCGCCGCCGACCTGGCGTCGCAGATGGCCGAGATGATGCTGGCCGAGCGCCTGGCCGGCGCCAAGACCGACCCGGCCGTCGACCCCGCCATCGCCCAGTTGGCCGAGCGCCTGCAGTAGCGGGGTTCCCTCATAGCCTCCTCATCCTGAGGTGCTCGCTGTAAGCGAGCCTCGAAGGACGTGGCGGTAGACAGGACGTTGGCAGGCGGCAATGAAGGCCCTTAGAGGCCCGCTACGCGGGCGCCTCAGGATGAGGACGTAGGAAGAGCCGCCGCCTGGTTCTTGCCGGCCCGCAACCCCCGGCGCCAGCGACGCAGCCGCCGCCACGAGCGGGGCAGCAGCCGCTCAAGCCGCAAAACCTCATGCCAGATCACCGGCCACACCTCAGGCTTCTTGCGCAGCAGCCGGCGCAGGGGGTGGACGAAGCGCGGATGACGGCGGTGCATGCGCACGAAGCGCTTGCGGGCGGTGCGCGAGTTGCGCAGCACCAGGATCAGCCCCAGCACCAGGAATATGCCCAAAAGGTGCGTCGGCAGGAGCGCGCCCAGCAGCCCCAGGCCCATGAGGGCGAGGCCGAGCGCGATCCCGATCCACCGCATGGCTTGGCGCAGGGCCTGCGTCACAAATTGTCCCCTGGTCGCAAAGAAACGGAAGGGCGCGCGAACCGCGCCTGTCGTCCCGTCCCGCCCTGAATATGGAGGCTATGGGGGCCAGAGTAAGACGCCGCGGTAAATTTTAAGGCCACGCTTGGGCTCGAAATAAGGGCCGCCACGCCTGCGATTCGTCGCTGCTCCTCATTCGACCGGCTCGGACCCGAAAGGGCTTTGCACCGGCCCGCCGCCTCGCTTACCTAACGACGATGCGCCAGACCTTCGACGAGCAGGCCGACCGGGCTTTCGGGGCCGAGCACCTGCCCCTGATCCGGGCCGAGATGGCCCGGCAGGGGCTCGACGGGTTCCTGATTCCGCACGAGGACGAGCACCAGAACGAATACCTGCCCGACGCCAACGAGCGCCTGGCCTGGGCCACCGGCTTCACCGGTTCGGCCGGGGCGGCGGTGGTCATGGCCGACAAGGCCGCGGTGTTCGTCGACGGCCGCTACACCCTGCAGGTCAAGGACCAGGTCGACACCGGCCTGTTCGAGACCCGCGACCTGGTCGAGGGCGGGGTGGTCGCCTGGCTGGAGGACATGGCCCGCCCGGGCCAGGTGATCGGCTATGACGCCCGGCTGCATAGCCCGGACGCCCTGGCCCGGCTGCATATCGCCGTGGGCCGCGCCGGCGCCTCCCTGAAGGCGGTGGACGCCAACCCCCTCGACGACGCCTGGGCCGCGGCCCGTCCGGCCCAGCCCGCGGCGCCGGGCCCTTGCAGGCGCGCTCGGCGCGCTGGCGGGCCGCAAGGTGATGATCGACCCTGGCCAATCGTCGGCCTGGTACTTCGACCGGCTGCAGGAGGCCGGCGCGGAGGTCGTGCGCGGGGTCGACCCCACCGCCCTGCCCCGGGCCTGCAAGAACCCGGTCGAGATCGACGGCGCCCGCCGGGCCCACGTCCGCGACGGCGGCGCCCTGGCCCGCTTCCTGTTCTGGCTGTCCACCGAAGCGCAGACGAGCCTGCCCGACGAGGTCGAGATCGTCACCACGCTGGAGGGCCTGCGCGAAGCGACGGGGGCGTTGAAGGATCTCTCCTTCGACACCATCGCCGGGGCCGGTCCCCACGGCGCCGTGGTCCATTACCGGCCGACCAACCGGACCAACCGCCGGGTCGAGCCCGGCCAGCTGCTGCTGGTCGATTCCGGCGCCCAGTACCTGGACGGCACGACGGACGTCACCCGCACCGTGGCCATCGGCGCGCCGTCAGAAGAGATGCGCGAGCGGTTCACCCTGGTGCTGAAGGGCCATATCGCGCTCGCCCGCGTGCGCTTTCCGGCGGGAACCACGGGCTCGTCGCTCGACGCCCTGGCGCGGGGGCCGTTGTGGATGGCGGGCCTCGATTTCGACCATGGCACCGGCCACGGCGTGGGTTCGTACCTCGGCGTGCACGAGGGCCCGCAGCGCATCGCCAAGCGGCCCGACACCACCGCCCTGCAGCCGGGGATGATCGTCTCCAACGAGCCAGGCTACTACAAGGCCGGCGAATACGGCATCCGCATCGAGAACCTGCAGGTCGTCACCGAGGCGCAGGAGGTCGCGGGCGGCGAGCGGCCGATGCTCGGGTTCGAGACCCTGACCCTGGCCCCGATCGACCGGCGGCTGATCGTGGCCGGCATGCTGACCCGCGCCGAGATCGACTGGCTCGACGCCTATCATCAGCGGGTTTTGGCGGCGATTGGCCCGCAGGTGGAGCCGCAGGTGCGCACGTGGCTCGAAGAGGCCTGCGCGGCTCTCTGAAGAGGCCCCCTCCTCAGTCAGCTTCGCTGACAGCTCCCCCGCTTCGCAGGGGAGCAGGACCAACCGCGACGTCCCTACTCCTCCCCTGCGAAGCGGGGGAGGTGGCCCGGAGGGCCGGTGGGGGCGAGTAGCAAGTCCCTACCGGATCCGCTTCCAGGTCTGGCTCTTGCACAGGGGGAAGACGATGCAGCCGGTGAGCTTGAGGGTGTCGGCGTCGACCAGCTTGATCGTGCCTTTGTAAGTGCCCCCGTCCTCGGGATTGTAGACCGTACCGCCCTTCCACTGGCTGGGGCCGCCGGTAAAGCCCTGCAGCATGGGCAGGTCCTTCAGCAGGCGCGTGCGCTTGGCCGCATCCTTGTTCTGCGCATCGGCCATGGCGGGATTGGCCTTGATGCTGTCGGAGGTGACCAGGGTTCCGCACAGGGCCTGGCCGCATTCGTCGATACGGACCTCGCCGTTGCGGGTGGCGGTGCGCCACAGTCCCTCAGCGGGAGAAGCGGCGTAGGCGGCCGTCGCGACGGCGAAGGCGGCGATGGTGAGAACGGGGACGAGGCGCTTCATGGTTCCTCCGGCGCGGCCCTCAGCTGACCGACGTTCAGTTATGATGCGCCGAAGATCAGGGCGAGACCAGGGCCAGCCATTCATCCTCGGTGAGCACCTCGATTCCGAGCTCGGCCGCCGTCTTGAGCTTTGAGCCGGCGCCCGGGCCGGCGACGACGAGGTCGGTCTTCTTGGACACTGACGAGGCGACCTTGGCCCCCAGCCGCTCGGCCTGGGCCTTGGCCTCGTCGCGGGTCATCTTCTCCAGGGCGCCGGTGAAGACAACCGTCTTGCCGGCGACGGCGGTGTCGCGGCGCACCGCCTGCGCATCCTGGATGTCGAGCTGCTCGACGAGCCCCTGGACCATCCGCTCGTTGTGATCCTCGGCGAAGAACTCCGCCAGGCTGCGGGCGGCCACGGGACCGACGCCGCCGATGGACGCCAGCTCCTCGAAGTGCGGGCCCGGAGCCTGGGCCGCGGCCTGGGCGGCGGCGGCGGCGAAGGCCGCCCAGTCGCCATACGTCTCGGCCAGGGCCGTCCGTACGGTCTTGCTGAAGCGGGGGACCGCGCGGCCGATCTTCTCGGCCAGGGGCGCCTCGGGCCAGGGATCGTCCAGGGCTCCCGCCCGCCCGAACGCCAGCAGCGCCTCCAGGTTCACCGGCCCCAGCGATTCCAGCGACTCCACCTCGAAATAGGCCGCCCCCGGACGTTCGGACGCGGCCGCGTGGACGAGTTCGAGGAACCGGTCCTTCGAACCGACGGCCCGGGCCAGCAGGGTCGCCGTCTGTTCGCCGACGTGGCGCACGCCGAGGGCGTAGACGAAACGCTCCAGGGCGATGGTGCGGCGGGCCTCGATCGAGGCGACGAGGTTCCTGATCGAGGTCTCGCCATAACCGTCCCGTTCGCGCAGATCCGCGAGCGCCGCCTCGTCGCGAGCCAGGCGGAAGATGTCGGCGGGCTCCTTGACCAGGCCTTCGTCGAAGAAGGCCTGGAGCTGCTTTTCGCCCAGGCCTTCAATGTCAAAGGCCCGGCGTGACACGAAGTGCTTGAGATGCTCGATGCGCTGGAACGGGCAGGCGAACTCGCCGGTGCAGCGGCGCACCACGGTCTCGACGCCGCCGGCCGTGGTCTCCTTGGCGAGCGGGGTCTTGAGCGGACAGGGGCAGTGCGTCGGATAGACGTAGGGAACCGCATCGGCGGGGCGCTCGGCCAGGACCGGCCCCACCACCTGGGGGATAACGTCGCCGGCCCGCTGGATGATCACGGTGTCGCCGATGCGCACGTCCTTGCGGGCGATCTCGTCGGCGTTGTGCAAGGTGGCGTTGCGCACCGTGGCGCCGCCGACGAAGACGGGGGCGAGCCGGGCGACGGGCGTGACCGCGCCGGTGCGGCCGACCTGGAACTCGATGGCCTCCAGGATCGTGGTCGCCTGTTCGGCGGGGAACTTGTGAGCGATGGCCCAGCGCGGCTCGCGGCCCGCAAAGCCCAGCCGGTCCTGCCAGTCCAGCCGGTCGACCTTGTAGACGACGCCGTCGATGTCGTAGCCGAGCGAGGCGCGGGCGGCCTTCAGCTCCTCGTAGACGGCGAGCAGGCCCTCCACGTCGTCGACGCGGCGGGCCAGGGGATTGGTCGGCATGCCCCAGGCGGTGAGCCGCTCCAGCGCCTCCCACTGGGTGGCGGCGAAGGGGGCGGCGAAATCGCCCCAGGCGTAGGCGAAGAAGCGCAGGGGCCGGCGGGCGGTGACGGTGGGGTCGATCTGGCGCAGGGAGCCCGAGGCGGCGTTCCTGGGGTTCACGTAGGTCTTCTCACCCCGCTCGGCGCAGGCGGCGTTCATGGCCTCGAACTCGGCGTGGCCGAGATAGACCTCGCCGCGCAGCTCGATCAGCGCCGGCCAGTCGTGGCCGGAAAGGCGGTGGGGAATCTCGCCGATGGTGCGGATGTTGGCGGTGACGTCCTCCCCTACCCGCCCGTCGCCGCGGGTGGCGGCCTGGACCAGCACGCCGTTCTCGTAGCGCAGGTTGGCCGACAGGCCGTCGATCTTGGGCTCGGCGGTGAAGGCCAGGTGATCGCTCGGCGACAGGCGCAGGAAGCGGCGGATGCGGGCCACGAATTCCTCGACCTCGGCCGGATCGAAGGCGTTGCCGAGGCTGAGCATCGGCACGCGGTGCGGGACGGGGGCGAACTGGGTGGAGGCCGCCGCGCCGACCCGCAGGCTGGGCGAATCCGGGCGGACCAGATGGGGGAAGCGGGCCTCGATGGCGAGGTTGCGCCGCTTCAGCGCATCGTACTGCGCGTCCTCGAGGGTGGGCGCGTCCTCCTGGTAATAGAGGGCGTCCGCCGCCGCCATCGCCTCGGCCAGCCGCTCCAGCTCGGCCGCGGCCTCCGCTTCGGTGAGGTTTTCGACGGGTATCTCGACCATTCCCAATTCCGCTCATCCCCGCGGAAGCGGGGACCCAGGTTTGAGCCGCAGCAGTCCCCGCAAAGAACTGGGTCCCCGCTTCCGCGGGGATGAGCGGGGATATTCAGGCATCCATCAGCGCCCTGGCGGCCGCCCGCGCCGCGTCGGTGATGACGGCGCCGGCCAGCATGCGGGCGATCTCCTCTTCGCGGGCGTCGGGGCTGAGGGCCTCGACCCGGGTGGCCACCGTCTCGCCGCCGGACTTGGACACCCGCCAGTGGGTGTCGGCGCGCGCGGCCACCTGGGGGCTGTGGGTGACGACCAGGACCTGGCCGGTCTGGGCGAGCTTGCGCAGGCGCAGGCCCACCGCGTCGGCCACGGCCCCGCCCACCCCCTGGTCGACCTCGTCGAAGATCATCACCGGCGCGGCCGCGTCCACCCCGCCCCGGGCGGCGAGCGCCGCCTTGAGCGCCAGGGCGAAACGGGCCAGTTCGCCGCCGGAAGCGATGGCGTCGAGGGCGCCGAACGGGGCGCCGGGATTGGTGGCGACCTCGAAGGCCACCCGGTCGCGGCCAGACGGCCCGGCGCGGTCGGCGGCCAGGGGCTCGACCGCCACCCGGAAGCGGGCCTTGTCCAGCTTCAGCGGGGCGAGCTCGGCCTCGACCGCCTTGGCCAGGCGGTCGCCGGCGGCCCGGCGCGCCTTGGACAGGCTGGTCGCCGCGGCGTCATAGGCGATCATGGCGGCGTCCACCGCCTTCTTGGCGGCGGCGAGGTCGGCCTCGATGGTCTCGACGCCGCGCAGGGTCTCGGCGAAGCGCACCCGCAGGCCCGGCAACTCCTCCACCGTCGTTCCCAGCTTGCGGGCGGCGGCGCGCAGGGCGAACAGGCGCTCCTCGGCCTTCTCCAGCCGGTCGGGCTGGAACTCGAAGGCCTCGGCGGCGGCGTCCACGGCGGCCACCGCCTCGTGGGCCTCGATCAGGGCGCGGTCGATGGCGGCGCAGGCGTCGGTCAACCGCGACAGGGCCGCCCCGGCGGCGCCGGCCCCGGCCTGGACCGCCCGGTCGCGGGCCCGCTCCAGGGCGCGGAAAGCCTGGGCGAGGCGCCCCGTCACGGCCTCCCCGGCGATGGCGTCGCGGGCGCCGGCGATGTCGGACATCGCCTTCTCCCCGGCCGACAGCAGGGCGCGCTCCTCGGCCAGGGCGGTCTCCTCGCCCTCGCGGGGGTCCAGCCGGTCGAGTTCGGCCAGGCGCAGGGTCAGCTCGTCGGTCTCGGCGGCGGAGCGGGCGGCCTGCTCGGCCAGCCCCTGCGCATGGGCGCGGGCCTGACGCAGGACGGCCCAGGCGGTCTCGGTGGCGGCCAGCGCGGGCCGGCACTCGGCATAGGCGTCGAGCAGGGCCCTGTGCGTGCGCGGGTCGAGCAGGCCGACCGTCTCATGCTGGCCGTGCACCTCCAGCAGCATGGCGCCCAGTTCGCGCAGCACGGTGACGCTGGCGGCCTGGTCGTTGACGAAGGCGCGGGAACGGCCGTCGGCCGAGACCTGGCGGCGCAGGACGAGGTCGTCGCCCGGCTCGGCGGCGAGGCCCTTGTCGTCGAGATAGGCCCAGGCGGGGTGGCCGGGCGGCGGTGCGAACACCGCGGCCGCGCTGGCCTGGGACGCCCCGCGCCGGACCAGCCCGGCGTCGGCGCGGACGCCGGTGGCCAGGCCCAGGGCGTCGAGGACGATGGACTTGCCCGCCCCGGTCTCGCCGGTGAGCGCAGTGAGGCCAGGCCCGACCGCGAGGTCGAGGGCCTCTATCAACACCACGTCTCGAATCGTCAGGCCAATCAGCATGCGCCGACCATCTTAGGCCGATGCGCGGGCCGCATCACCGTCTCGAAGCACGCACGAGCCGCACTAACCCTCGAGCGGGTTCTTAACTTCCTTCGACGCGCCCTTCGGCACCTCGATGGGCTTGAGGCCCTTGGAGGTGAGGAGGCTGTAGGCGGCGGTGTACCAGCGGTCGCCCGGGTAGTTGTGGCCGAGCACGGCGCCGTCGCGGTTGGCCTCGTCGACCAGCCCCAGGGTCAGATAGGCCTCGACCAAGCGGTACAGGGCCTCCGGCGCATGGCTGGTGGTCTGGTAACGGTCGATGACGTTCTTGAAGCGGCCGATGGAGGCCAGGGGCTGGCCGTTGCGCAGATACCAGCGGCCGACGGTCATCTCCTTGCCCGCCAGCTGGTCCTGGACCATGTCGAGCTTGAGCTTGGCGTCGGTGGCGTAGGGCGTGGTCGGATAGCGGCGGATCACGTCGGTCAGGGCGGCGCGGGCCTGCTCGGTCGCGGCCTGGTCGCGGCCCACGTCGGTGATCTGCTCGAAGTAGCAGACCGACTTCAGATAGAAGGCGTAGGGCGCGCTGGGGCTGCCCGGGTAGAGGGCGATGAAGCGGTCGGCATCGGCCACGGCGTCGGCGTAGGCGTTCGACTGATAGTGGGCGAAGGCCTGCATGAGGATCGACCGGCGAGCCCATTCCGAATAGGGGTGCTGGCGCTCGACCTCGTCAAAATATTGGGCCGCATCGTTCCAGCGGCGCTTGTCCAGCTGCTCGGCGCCCGTGGCGTAGAGCAGCTCCACCGGGCGCTCTTCATAGACGATGCGGGTCTTCTTCTTGCCGGCGCAGGCCGACAGGGACATGGCGGCGATCGCGGCGACGGCGATCACGGTGTACGTACGGCCGCGGGTAGAACGAAGCACGAACGGGTATCCTCTCGAAGCGGGAATGCGGACGCCATCCCGGTGGGCCCCGGCCGGTTCTACACCAGCCCCGCCCCCCGACAAACCCCGCTTGAACTTAGACGGCTTGAGCCAGGTCCGCGGCGAAAATACGTTCGCGCCATGCATCCGGGCGGGCGACGAGTTCGCGCACCAGGGCGTTGTTCATGGCGTGGCCCGCATAGCGGCCTTCGAAGCGGCCGCTCACCGGCGCGCCCAGGATGTAGAGGTCACCCACCGCGTCCAGCGCCTTGTGGCGCACGAACTCGTCCGGGAAGCGCAGGCCTTCCGGGTTCAGCACGCGGTCGCCGTCGACCACCACGGCGTTCTCCAGGCCGCCGGCCTGGGCGAGGCCGCGGGCGCGCAAGGCCTCGACCTCATGCACGAAGCCGAAGGTGCGGGCGCTGGCCAGTTCGCGGCGGAACGAGGACTCGTCGACGCGAAGGGTGATGCGCTGGCGGCCGATGGCGCGGCTGGCGAAGGCGATTTCGAAATCGACCTCGAGGCCCGGACGGGCGGAGACGTTGGGCGACAGGGCCGCCCGCTTGTCGCCGTGGACGACTTCGATCGTCTCCAGAATCTCGATGTAGCGGCGGGGGGCGTCGAGGGTGCGCCGGCCGGCCTGGTCGATCAGCTTGATGAAGGGGGCGGCCGAGCCGTCCATGATCGGCAGCTCAGGGCCGTCGAGCTCGATCACCGCATTGTCGACGGACAGGGCGGACAGGGCGGCGAGCAGGTGCTCGACCGTGGACACGGTCACACCGCCCGCGCCGATCTCGGTGTTGAGCTGGGTACGGACGACCGCGTCGGCCGAGATCGGGATACGGTTCTCGCCGGGAAGATCGCCCCGGACGAAAACTATGCCGTGGCCCGCGGGCGCCGGACGGATGGCGACGCGAACGTGACGACCGGAATGGACGCCGACACCAGCGAAAACCGCCGGCCCAGCCAGCGTGTGCTGCAGGATCTCCAAGCCAGCCACTCGAACCCTTGTCCATTGCGGCGGCGGAAATCCGCCACTTCGCCTACTGGCTTACGAGCCGTGCTGCACCGCCACAACACAACTCCTGTTTCCGAATGTTTCTCCTAAGCCGCGAACGGATCGGGAGTTTTCCGGGCGGGACTAGTTGGCCAGGCGGCGCAGGAAGGACGGGATATCCAGGTCTTCGCTGGCTTCCGGGGCTTCCTGAGGCTGCATGGCGACGGCGGCGGAGCCTTGCTGCACCGCAGGACGGGGCATCGGATTGGGAGCCCGCGGCGCGGGGGCGGGATGGGCCTCGTAACGCGGCCGGCCGCCGAACAGGCTGAGCCAGCCGCCCTTCTTGGCTTCGCTTGCCTGGGGCGCTTCCTCATAGGCTTCGGGCTGGTCGCGCTCAGGCGCGCGGTCCTGGTAGGCGCGCGGGGCCTGGATCACCGGCTCGCGGGACGCCGGGGCGGGCTCGAGGTAGAGGTCGTCGTCCTCGTCGGCCACCGACGGGTCGACGATGCGGATGGTCGGGCGAGCCTCTTCGGCGGCGTATTCAGGCTGCGGGGCGGCGCTGGCGACGGCGGCCTCGGGCCAGAAGGACGCGTTCTCGGGCTCGGGCGCCACGGCTTCCACGAAGGCGGGAGCGGCGGCGGCGGCGGCCGGAACCGGCTCGGGCGCCGGCGAGGTCACCACGGCGGGGCGGTGGCTCTGCTGGCCGCCGCGGGGGGCGATCAGGGGCGCGGCGGTGGAGGCGGCGCGCGGCTCGGTCATGACGGCCGAACCGGAGTCCATGCCGGTGGCGACCACCGAGACGCGGATCTTGCCCTCGAGGGCCGGATCGAAGGCGGCGCCGAAGATGATGTTCGCGTCCTGGTCGACTTCCGAGGAGATGGCGTTCGCCGCCTCGTCGACTTCGAGCAGGGTCATGTCCAGGCCGCCGGTGACGTTGACCAGCACGGCCTTGGCGCCCTTCAGCGACACCTCGTCGAGCAGCGGGTTCTGGATGGCGTTGTGGGCGGCGTTCAGGGCGCGGTCTTCGCCGCCGGCCTCGCCGGTGCCCATCATGGCCTTGCCCATCTCGGTCATCACCGAGCGGACGTCGGCGAAGTCGAGGTTGATCAGGCCCGGGAGGACCATGAGGTCCGTGATCGAACGGACGCCCGAGTGCAGCACCTGGTCGGCCATGCCGAAGGCCTCCGCGAAGGTGGTCTTCTCGTTGGCGATGCGGAA
>NCED01000061.1 GCA_002280485.1 Caulobacterales bacterium 32-69-10 | reverse complement strand
GGCTGGTGGCACCGCTGCGCGATGCCGCCGGCTGGCGCCACTATGGCCCGGCGCAGATGGCCAGGCTGAACCAGATCGCCATGCTGCGCCGGCTGGGCCTGAGCCTGGCCGGCATCGCCCGGGTGCTGGAAGGCGACAGCGCGACGCTGGCCGCGGCGCTGGCGGCGCACCAGGCCGGGCTGGAGGGGCGGATGCGCGACCTCGCCGGCCAGGCGGAACGGCTGCGTGGCCTGCGCGCGGGCCTCGCCGCCGGCGCGGCCACGCCGGCGGAGGCGCTGGCCGGGCTGGCGGCGCCCTGGATCGCGCTGGACCTGCCCTGGCCCTGGGGCGGGGAGCGGTTCGAACTGGCGGCGCCGCGGCCGCTGGTCTTCCTCACCGGGCCGCTCGGCAGCGGCAAGACGCGGCTGGGCCGGGCGCTGGCGGCGACGGTGCCGGGCGGCGCCTTCCTCGGCCTGGACCGGCGGCTGCCGCCGGGGCTGGTGCCGGGGGATGCCGCCGCATCGCTGGCCTGGCTGGTGGAGGATGGCGCCACGCCCTGCCCGGCGCTGGAATGCCTGCTGGCGGCGCTGGCGGCGGAGGGGCCGCGCCTCTGGGTGGTGGACATGGTGGAGCAGGGGCTGGATGCGGCGACGCAGCAGGCCCTGGTCGCGCATCTGCGCCGCCGCGGCCCGGCCGCGACGCCGCTGGTGCTGATGACCCGGTCCTGCGCCATCCTGGACCTGCCGGCGCTGGAGGAAGCGGAGGCGGTGCTGTTCTGCCCCGCCAGCCACGCCCCGCCCCTGCTGGTGCCCCCCTGCCCCGGCGCCCCGGGGCAGGAGGCGGTGGCAAGCTGCCTGGCCCCGCCCGAGGTGCGCGCCAGGACGGAGGGGATGGTCGCGGTGCTGCCGGGGCGGTGCTGATTCGGCAGGCTGCGGAACTTCGCTTCCGCAGCCGGCTCAGACCGGCTCGGGCCAGACGAAGCGCTGGCGTTCGAGGTAGGCTAGGCGCGCCGCCAGGTCGCCGGCGGCGCAGGCCATGACGGAGACGACGCCGATGCCGACATCGCGCGACCCGGGGGCCGCGCTTTCCGGTGCCGGCTCGGCCTCGATGGCCAGGTCCAGCGGGCCGGTCGAAGGCGGCAGTTCCAGCGCCGCGACCGCCTGCGCCTCCGCCGCCAGTTCCAGCACCAGCGGCTCCCCCCCCGGCGCCGCCAGCGTCACCCGCTGCGCCCTGGCGGGCGCGCGCAGCATCAGGTGCAGGCGAACCAGCCGGTCCGACGCGGGGCCGCCCTCGGGCCCATCGGCCGCGGGCAGGTCCAGCCGCAGCACGGCGCGGCCCGGGCGGGTCCAGCAGCCCCAGGCTTCCGCCCGGTGCCAGCCTTCGCCCGCGCGCAGCAGATCGGCACGCGCCATGGCCGGCTCGGGCAGCGGGGCGGCGATCTCCGCCAGGCGGTGGACCACGCCCAGCGGCGCCGGCAGGGGCGTCGCCTCGGCGGCCGGTGCCCCCGCCAGAAGGTCCAGCAGCCCCGCCGCCACCTGCGGCCAGCTGCGCAGCCGCAGCCCGGCGCGCACCTTCGCCTCCTGCGCCTGGCGGAAGGCCGGGTCGAAGACCAGGCGCTCCACCGCCTCCAGGAAATCCGGCTCGCTCTGGTGGCGGAAATGCAGGGCGAGGCCCAACCCGGCCTCCTTCAGCCCGGTGTGGTCCGGCGCCAGCACCGCCTTGCCGTGCGACAGCGCCTCCGTCACCGGCAGGCCCCAGCCCTCGTGGAAGGAGTTGTACAGGGCGAACAGCGCGCCCTCATACAGCCCGCCCAGCGCCGAATCCGGCACATCCGACAGCAGCCGCACGCCGTCGCGCAGCGCCGGCGCGTTGCGCAGCAGGGCCAAGGCGGGGTCGGAGAGGTAGCCGGGCCGCCCCACCAGCACCAGCAGCGGCAGCTTCGCCGCGCCATGCCGGCGGATCACCGCCTCGACATTGGAGCCGAGCAACCGGCGTTTGGCCTCGCTCGTCTCGCCGCGCTTGCCCATGACGATCAGGTCCGGCGCCAGGCCGGCCAGGCCGCTCGCGAAATCCCCCTCCATCCGGACCGCCTGGGCGACGGCGCCCTCGTCGGCCAGCCTGTCCAGGGCCCCGCTCGTCGCCACGGCGCCGGCGCGGGCGTCCACGCCCTCCTCACGCACGTTCAGAACGGTGATGTCGCCATCGATGCGCCCGGCGAACCAGGCGGCCTGATCGCAGACGCCAAGGGCGTAGGCCGAACTGTCTACACAGGCGATGACGCGGGGCACGACGACCTCAGAACGGGAAGAACATCGGGATCGTCGCCACCGCCACCGCCCAGGTGAGCAGGTTCAGCGGCAGGCCGATGCGGACGAAGTCGGTATAGCGGTAGCCGCCCATCTGGAAGACCAGCACATTGGTCTGGTAGCCGAACGGGGTGGCGAAGGCGGCGCTGGCCGCCAGCATCAGCCCGACCAGGAACGGGCGGGGACTGACCGTCAGGCTCTCGGCCAGGGCTACGGCCACGGGCGCGAGCAGCACCGCCACGGCCGCATTGGACAGGATCTCGGTCAGGAGCAGGGCCACGCCGTAGAACAGGACGAGGGCCAGCATGGGCCCCAGCCCGCGCACCCCGTTGACCAGCCCGTCGGTCGCCGCCGCGGCCAGGCCGCTGATCTCGAGCGACAGGCCGATCACCACCATCCCGGCGATGAGCAGCAGGATCTCTGGCCGCAGGCCCTTGTAGGCCTCGTCGGGGCTGATGACGCCGAGGAGGATCAGGACCACCGCCCCGGTGAGGGCCGAGGCGGCGATCGGCGCCCAGCCGAGGGCGGCGACCACCACCACCGCCACGAACACCAGAAGCGACGCCGCCGCCTTGCGCGGCTGGAACGGCCGGGCGGTGGCGAACAGGCGCGGATCGCCCGCGCCGCCGTCGGCCTGGTCGGGAACGCCTTCCAGGGCCTGGACGGTCGAGAGCCCCGATTCTTCGCTTTCCTTGCCGTTGCGGGCCCCGAGCAGCCGGCCGCCAAACAAGAAGAGATAGATCCCTCCCGCGAGCGCTACAGCCAGGGCAGGTGCTGTGATCTCGAAGATCCCGAAGGTCGGCTGTCCAGCCGTGCGGGCCATGTCGTTGACCAGCAGGTTGGTGGAGGTGCCGATCAGGGTGCAGCTGCCGCCCAGGATGGTCACGTAAGACAGGGGGATCAGAAAACGCTTCGGCGACAGGCCGATGGAGCGCGAGGCGTCGCGCACCACCGGCGCGGCCAGGACCACGATCGGGGTGTTGTTGAGGAAGGCCGAGGCCACGCCGCATAGGGCGATGACGATCCAGACGCCGGCGGCGCCCGCCCGCTGGCACAGGGCGACGGCGCGGGCGATCATGGCGTCGAGCAGGCCCGACAGCTCCATGGCGTAGGCGATCACGAAGAGCGAGGCGAGCGCGATCAGGGCCGGGCTGGCGAAGGCCGCCTGGACCTCGACGGGGCGGATCACCCCGGACGCCAGCAGGGTGGCGGCCCCGGTCAGGGCCACGACGTCGGAACGGACCTTGCCCCAGATCAGCGCCGCGACCACGGCTGCCAGGACGAAGAGGGAAAAGGCCTGATCGAAACTCATCGAACCATGGGACAGGCGGCGCGGCGCCGGTCAACTGGCGCCCGATCACAGAGTCGTTTGTCGCACGCATCTCCAAGCGGGCGGCCGATCTGATATGCCTACCCGTATGGACGAGCCCCGTCGGACCCGCATCATTCTTTCACTGGGCGCCGCGGCCGCTGTGCTGGTGCTGGTGGTCGTGGTGCAGCTGCGGGCGCCCAAGCCCCAGCCCGCGCCGTCGCCCCCGCTCCCCGCGCCCGCCCCGGTGGTGGAGGCCCCGCCCGCCCCGCCGGCCCCGCCCCCGGCGCCCCCCGCCCTGAAGCGCGGCGACCTGATCGCCGCGGCGGCGGAAGCGGCCGCCGCCTTCGCTGAGGGCCGTCCCGTCCCGGACGAGCGCCGGCTGATGGCCGGACGGCGTTTCCAGATCGTGATCCCGTTCAGCTGCCGCGGGCTCGGCGTCGCCGCCGACACCGATCCCGCGCGGGCGACGGTCGACGCCAAGCGTCGCACCCTCACCCTGGCCGCCGCGCCTCAGGACTGGGCCGAAGCGCCGTGGCTGGACACCATCCTTGGCGGCGCCGAACCGGAAGCCGTCGAAGGGTTCTGGGTGCCCCGCCCCTGGATCACCGGCGAGGCGTGCCCCGCCGTCCCCATTCCCGCGGAGGCCGAGGGCAAGGTTCAGCCGACGCCGCCTAGCCTGGGCCTGGTGCAGGTATTCGCCGTCGGGGCCTCACGCGTCGGGCAGCGGGGCTCCAGGCCCTATCGGGTGGTCAAGAAGCTCTCGGAAGAGGAAGTCGCCGCGGCGCCGGCGACCTATCGGTTGATCCTCACGGGCCGGATCGCCGCCCTGGTCGAGGATCAGGCGGTGCGTTGCTTCAGCGCCGATGTCGATATGCGCCCGACGTGCCTGATCGGGGTCAAGCTGGACAAGGTCCGCTTCGAGGACGCGGCGGGCGCCGAGACCCTCGCCGAATGGGCCGACTAGGCTTCAGGTCCGGCGTTCGCAGGCGCTGAAGAACCGCTCGACGCCGGCCTTCTCGTCGGGCTTGGCCGCCACGCCGTAACGCAGACCGGCGTAGGAGACCTCCATCTTGCCTGACTGGCGGAAGCCGGCCAGCACCGGCGAGCTTGAGGACGTCTGGGCGGTGACGATGGAGGGGCCTTCGCCGGCGTGGACCTCGGCCTTCAAGGCCGCGGTCTTGCCGCCCGAGGTCAGGACGAGGGTCGGGGCGGGGGAGGACCGCACGGAGTCGGAGACCTCGACCATGCGCGAGCCCTTGGCGCACTGGAGCATCAGGCCGACGTTGTCGGAATTGGCCTGGCCGTAAGCGAGCTTCGCCGAGGGGCCCTCGTCCAGGTAGAACAGGCCGAAGCCCGCGGGCAGGGTGGTGGCGTAGTCCCCTTGCCGCCCGTCCTGCGAACAGGCCGCCAGGGAAGCGGTGGCGGCCAGAAGTCCCGTCAGAGCCAGTTTGCGGAGCATTGCGGCGTCCCCCGGGGCGACATGCCCTGAGGAATAAAGTTGCCGTACGCGGCTCCGGTTCCCTTGACGCCGATCAAGCCCCGATCAGAAAGGGGTGAACGTCTCGAGCAGGGCCTGGCCGGCCGGGACCTTCTGCACGCGGCTGAGGGCGCCGCGCCCGCCGTAGGACACTCGCGCTTCGGCGATCTGGGTGTGGCGGATGGTGTTGGCCGCGGTGATGTCCTCCGGCCGCACCAGGCCGGCGATGGTCAGCTCGCGCAGTTCCTGGTTGATGCGGACCTCCTGGCGGCCTTGGATCACCAGGTTGCCGTTGGGCAGGACCGCGCTGACCACCGCCGCGATGGTCAGGGACACGGCTTCCGCCCGGTTGACCGAGCCCGAGCCGGCCAGGCTGCTGTTCGAGCCGCTGGTGACCAGGTGGCCGGTGTCGGGGGCCCCCGGAAGAATCTTCGCCAGGGTGGACTCCAGGCCGAAGAACTTGCTGACGCCGCCGTCGACCGAGGTCTCCCGGCTGGTCGAGGTGTCGTTCGAGATGCTGGCGTTGTCGCGGATGTCGATACTGACGGTGAGGATGTCGCCGACCTTGTTGGCCCGCTGGTCCTTGAAGAAGGCCCGGGCCCCGGTGCGCCACAGGGTGTTGGCCGACTGGGGCCCGCGGGGCTGAGCGATCTCCTGCTGCATCGGCATCATCTGGGCGGGATAGCCGACCGCGCTGAGCTGCGGGCCGTGGACCGCTTCTGAGACGGTCGAACAGGCGCCCAGGGCGAGGGCGAGGCAGGACAGGGAGGCGAGGGGGGCGAGGCGGAGCGACATGGGAACCTCTAGCGCAGGGAAGCGGTGGAGAAGGGAGCGGCCTTGAGGCGGTCGGCGCGGGGGCCGACCACGGCCTTGCCCGGACCGGCGGCGACCGCCTCGATGATCTTCTTGGACTGTTGGTTGAGCACCTGGACGGACTCGCCGACGGCGGCGTCCTTCAGCGCCTTGCCCTGGAGCACCAGGGTGATGCCGCCGGCCTCGTAGGCGACCGAGATGGTCTCGTCGCGGTGGATCACCATCGGCTGGGCGAGGTCGGCGGTCTGTACCGCGGCGCCTTCGCGCAGGGGGCGGCGGGCCGCCTGGCCGATGATCGCGTCAGGATTGCCGGGCGCGCCGGCGCCGGCGACGACCTCGTCGCTCCACCGCAGATCGGAGGCCTGGAGGATCTCGCCCGCGTTGAGGTTGCGGGCGTAGGCCAGCACCTGGGCCCGGCGCCCGGCGGTCCGAGGTCCGGAGCCGGCCTGGCCGCCGGCCGGGCTGGTTCCGGAGGCGACGACGATGCGGCGCACGCCCAGGTCGTTGGCCCAGTCGAGTCCGGCCTTGTGGGCGGCGAGCTGGACCCGTCCGGCGTCGAGCACGGCGTTCATGCCGGGGGCGGGGGCGAGGGCCACCGCCACCTTGCCGGCCGCCCCGCTCGCGCCGTCGAACACGTCGGCCAGGGTGACGGCCGCACCCGTCGCGGTCGGGGCGGCGCGCAGGGCGACCGGGGTTCCGGCCAGGGCGGGAGCCGCGAGGGCGAGGGCTGCGAGGACGGCGAGGGCTGTACGGATCATGGTCAGGACTTGATCTGCGAGGCGGTGGACAGCATCTGGTCGGCCGCCGTCACCACCTTCGAATTCATCTCATAGGCCCGCTGGGCCACGATCAGGGCGGTGACCTCGGTCACCGCGTCGACGTTCGACGCCTCGGTGTAGCCCTGCTGCAGCTTGCCGAAGCCGTTGGCGCCCGGAGCGCCCTGGTTGGCCGGGCCCGAGGCCCCGCTCTCCAGCAGCAGGTTGTCGCCGATCGCTTCCAGCCCGGCCTCGTTGTAGAAGGTGACGAGCTGGATCGCGCCAACCAGCTGGGGCGCGGTCTGGCCGGCCAGGGTGGCGCTGACCTGGCCGTCGGCCGAGACGGACACGTCGGTCACGCCCTGCGGCAGGGTGATGGCGGGCTGGACCACATAGCCGTCGGCGGTGACCAGCTGGCCCTGCTGCGACACCGAGAAGTTGCCGGCCCGGGTATAGGCGGTCTCGCCCGAAGGCAGCAGCACCGAGAAGAAGCCCTTGCCGTCGATGGCCAGGTCCAGCTTGTTGCCGGTCTGGGTCAGGGCGCCCTGCTGGGTGATACGATAGACCGACCCGGTCTTCACGCCGGAGCCGATCTGCACCCCGGTCGGCACCACCGTGCCGGTGGAGGACGACTGGACCCCCATCCGCTCGACGTTCTGGTACAGCAGGTCCTGGAACTCGGCCCGCTGCTTCTTGAAGCCGATGGTGTTCATGTTGGCGATGTTGTTGGAGATCACCTCCACGTTCATCTGCTGGGCGGCCATGCCGGTGGACGCGATGCGCAAAGCTCTCATGGCTCAGGTCCTCAGTTGATCCGGCCCAGGCGGTCGATGGCGCGGGTGGAGAGATCCCCCGACTGCTCCATCATCCGGGCGACGCGCTCGTAGGCGCGGGTGATTTCGATCAGGTTGGTGATTTCCAGCACGGGCTGGACGTTCGAGCGCTCGACCATGCCCTGGCGCATCACGGCGTCGGCGGCGGGGGTGGAGACGGCGTCCGCGGGGGCCTCGAACTGGTTGTCGCCGACCTTCTTCAGCAGCGACAGGTCGGCGAAACGGGTGGCGCCGAGCCGGCCCACGGGGACCATGCCCTGGCTGATCGTGCCGTCCTTGCCGACGTTCGCCTCGCCGCCGATCGGGTTCAGCACGATGGGTCGGCCATTATTGCCGAGCACCGGGTCGCCCATCTTGGTGACCAGCTGGTTCTGGGCGTCGACCGTGAAGCGGCCGTCGCGGGTGTAGCGGGTCCCGTCCGCGGTCTGGATGGCGTAGAAGCCGTCGCCTTCGATGGCGATGTCATAGGCGTTGCCGCTCTCTTCCAGCCCGCCCTGGCTGAAGTCGCGCGCCACCCCGTGGTCGAGGACATAGGCCACCGGCCGCGCCCCGGGGGTCGCGAACGGGGTCGCTTCCTCGACGCGCACCATCTGCTGCTCGATCTTGAAACCGGCGGTGTCGGCGTTGGCGATGTTGTTGGCGGCGATCTCGAGCGCCCTCTTCAGGGTCTCTTGCCGCGACAAACCGACATACTGGACGGTGTTCATGGTCGGAACGCTCCTTCGAACCTCCCGATGCAACGGTTGGGCCAACTGAAAAAGCGTGATGAATCAATGGAGTTGGATGGTTAACGCGGCGCCCGTGGCCGGGGCCTCGGCAATTGTTGCCGCCCAAACCAATCCTTAACCACGCCGGAGGCCTTAATCGCCTCCTGAAGCGGGGCGGACTGGGCTTATGGCTAAGAAGGACAAGGGGCACGCGGCGCCGGAAGGCGAAGCGGCCGAGGGCGAAGGCCACGAGGCCAAGGGCAAGAAGAAGCCGCCGATGATGATCATCATCGCGGCCGTCGGCGCCCTCGTGGTGCTCGGCGGCGGCGGCGCCGGCGCCTTCCTGCTCCTCGGCAAGAAGCCGGCCGCCGAGGCTGGCGCCCATGGCGAAGAGGCGGCCCACGGCAAGGAAGACAAGAAAAAGAAGGACGAGAAGAAGGAAGGCGGCCACGGCGGCGCCGAGGGCAAGGAAGGCGGCCCGAGCCCGATCACCGAGGGCCCCGACGGCGTCGTTTTCTACACCATGCCCGACCTGATCGTGAACATTCAGGCCGCCGACAGCCGCCCGACCTTCCTCAAGCTGAAGCTGGCCTTCGAACTGCCCGACGAGGCGGTCGCCGAAGAGATCGAGCCGAACCAGCCGCGCCTGGCCGACATGTTCCAGACCTTCCTGCGCGAGCTGCGCCCCGAAGATCTCTCCGGCAGCCAGGGCAGCTACCAGCTGCGCATGGAGATCCTGCGCCGGGTCAACCTCGTCATCGCCCCGTCCAAGGTCAACGCCGTCCTGATCCAGGAGATGTTGGTCCAGTAGCCGCAAGGCTGAGGTCCCAGTACCCGCATGTCAGACACCGCTCCCGACGCAGACAACCTGGCCTCCGAGTGGGAAGCCATGGTCGGAGACGACACCGCCGCGGCCGCCCTCAACGCGCCCGGCAGCGAGCGGATTCTCAATCAGGACGAGATCGACAACCTGCTCGGCTTCGAGCTGTCGGACGACGACGGCTCCGAG